>CASFJV010000026.1 GCA_949295125.1 uncultured Spirochaetales bacterium | reverse complement strand
TTTCCTGTCGTAATAATGTCCTTTATCAGCTCTTCAAGCTTATGCCTTGCATCACGCAGGAAAGAAGAGATGTCACTCAGCCCTTCCTTTTCAAGTTCAGCCTTCTCATTTTCAAGTTCGCCAGCTCTCTTCTCAAGATCTCTCCGTACTGCCTCAGCATCCCTCCTCTCAAATTCTGCCTGGCTGATTTTCCTGTCAAGCGTCCTGCTCTTCTTTATAAGGGAAGCTATTATTTCTGCTGCACTTTCATTATTGTCCTGGAGCAGAAGCTGGGCATTATCGAGTATTTCCCTTGGCAGCCGTGCCCGTCTTGCAGCATCGAGTGCGTGGCTGTCGCCGGGAATGTTTTCTATTACCTTGTAAAGGGGAAGGCCGGTAGAAGAACTGAAGGCCATGGAGGCATTCATCATGCCCTCCGTTATGTAGGCATGATTCTTCACTTTGCTGTAGTGTGAGGAACTCAGGGTAAGCCGTGCCCTGCCTTTAAGGTAATCGAGGATTGAAAGTGAGAGAGCCGATCCTTCATCCGGATCGGTTCCGGAACCAAGCTCATCAAGGAGTATGAGGCTGTCCTTTCCTGCATTGCTGATGACATATGATATGTTTTTCAGATGTGCGGAGAATGTTGATTCATCGGCAAGTATGCTCTGCCCATCACCGATGTCAGTCAGTATGCTGTCAAAGTAAGGAAGGGATGAAGACTCATCTGCAGGAACGAATGATGCTATCTGGTTCAAAGCTGCAAGAAGGGCTATTGTTTTCATAGTAACCGTCTTTCCTCCTGCATTTGCCCCTGAAAATACGACAGACCTGACATCTTCTGAAATGGAAATGGAGATTGGAACGGCTTTCTTCAGAAGAGGATGAATAGCATTTACAAGCTTTATCTTCTCAGAATGCCTTATGTGCTTTGCCCTGTTCTTCCTTGCCCAGACGGCAAATGAATAATGGAAATCAAAATCCATGGCAGCAAGACGCAAATCCTTTACTGCTTCAAGATGTTCCCTTGCCCTTACTGCAAGCTCATGCTTAATCTTCCTCTCCTCATCCTTTATCCTCTCTTCAGCAAGAACCACGTCATTATTCAGGCCAATAAGCTCTATGCTTTCCATGTAGAGAGTCTGGCCGGATGAAGATGAGCCCTGAAGATAGCCCCTGACCCTGCTCTTCTCGCTTGCCCTCACAGGAAGCACTATCCTCTGATCCCTGTAAAGTGGATTATCTCCCTGCAGTATCTCCTGGTTTTCCCTTATGAAAGACTGTGCATATCCCGTTCTTCTTGCCTTTGCCTTCTCCAGCTCTCTTTTATATGGAAGGAGGCGCGGATGGTTTTCAAAGACATTCCCTTCGATATCAAGGGAAGAAAGTATGTCCTGCCTCAGCCTGTCAAGATCTTCATCAAGAGCATTTCCATCACCAAGGAAAGAAAGGACTTTTGCATATGAAGAAAGGAATTCCCCGACAAGGTAAACATCGCTTGAAGCAATATCCTGATGGCTCTTTTCGGCAAAAGAGAAGATATGGCTTATTGATGGGAAGCTGTCAAGATCAGCATTACCTTCCAAAAGTGCCATATAGCGCTCAATTCTCTGATAGCGGCTGTCGAGGATGCTGCTGTCAGTTGTAAAAGCGCTGAAACTGATATACTCACTGCTTTCCCTGAATAAGGAGTATGATCTGACTTTCTCCAGTACGAGATCGAGTTCTATGTCCTTAAATCCCCTATCGTTTACCATCTGTTTTTTACAATCCTATCATGAACGGCCATAAGATCTTCCAGAAGTGCAAGGTATCCTGCATAACGTCCCTCATCTATCCTGCCCTCTTCTACAAGGAACGGAACAATGCATCCCGATTCCCCGTTATGAAGGCAGTCAGAATACCTGCAGCCTACATCACTGAGCTCAGGAAAAGAGTGCTTGAGATCCTCTGGATTCTCAAAAGGCGGAATAATTTCCCTGATTCCCGGAGTATCTATTATGGAATAGAGCGATGATTCAATGAAGAGCGCGTGATTTGTCGTATGCTTTCCCCTGTTGTACTTATCGCTTAAAGTGCCGACCTTCTGCTCAGATCCTGTAAGAAGGTTTATGAGCGAAGACTTTCCAACCCCGCTTGGACCGATGAAAGCAGAAACCTTATTCTCCAGGTATGGAATGAGGGAATCAGCCTTTTTATCCTTAGCGCTGAGGAGTACGAGACCATAGCCAAGGCTCTGATAGAGTGATAGATCCCTTTCCTCATAGCTTACTCCCAGGTCCTCCTTGTTGACTGCTATCAGGACAGGACAGCCTCTGACTGATGCAATGCACCTGTCTATGAAGCGTGGATTGAAAACTGGACTCTTTATGGAAGAAACGATCACTGCCTGGTCCATATTGGAACAGGTGCACTGATTAAGGCCGACCTTGTTCAGGAACCTCGTAAACTCGCTCTTCCTTTCCTCACGGGAAATTATGAGCCCTTCGTTATCACTATGGATGCTTATTTCCACAAAATCCCCAACGGCAATCGGATTATACTCCCATTTCTCTTTTGAAAGGACTTTCCCTTTTATCTTGAGGGTATATTCCCTTCCATCCTCCCCTTTTGCAATGAAGATATTGTTTATGCTCCGTCTTATCTGGGCTCTCATATGGCAGATCATAGCACAAATGCAGGCAAATAAGATAGAATGCTTTTATGTTCACTTTCTCAAAATGCTCAATAGAAGGATGCCATTCTTTTGCAAGCGGCTTAAGCAGCACCTGCTTCCATCACAGCAGAGAAAAGGAAAAGCTGCTTGAGGACCTGCTGAGGAAAAAGGATGAGGAAAAGGCAATAAGGAATGTCTCTTTTGTCAATGCTGAATTCGAAGGCATAGATTTTGACGATGTCTATATCGGATTCTCAAACTTCGCTTTTTCAACATTCCGCAGCTGCACTTTCAATAATGCAAGGCTTGTTTCCAATTTCTTTGACTTTGCTGTTTTTGAAAACTGCATCCTAAAGGACATGGAAGCGCGTTACAATACGTTTTCCGGCTCAATGATCATCACTTCAGATTTCTCAGGATCAAACCTTATCCTCTCTTCCTTTATGGGCATTGACTGCTATGGTTCCTCCTTCAACCACACAGATCTTTATTTTTCGAACTTTTCGCTTTCAAAGCTCATAAACAGCTCTTTTGAGGATACTAACCTGAAAAGATGCTCTTTCAGATCCGCACTGCTAAGGTCAGTTTCTTTCAAGTACTCCAATCCGGAGGAAGCTTTCTTCAGGAGCCTGAACGTATGAAGATCTTTTCCCACTTTGTAAGCTCGGACCTTGTAAACCAGTATCTCCTGATAAACGAAGGGACAAATGAAGCTGTCATGATCGATGCACCGGAGCTTGACAGCAAGATCATAGATATAATTGAAAGCGAAAAACTTGATCTGAAGGCAATTCTTGTAACCCATACTCACGAATCCCATATCGCATCGCTCGGAACGGTATATAAAATTTACAGTCCAAGGCTCTATTCATATTTTGAGAGCGTTGGAAGCTATCCTTCTATAAAAGTGAAGGATGGCACGATCATAAAAGAGGCAGGATTCAGCATTGAATGCTTCCATGTACCGGGGCACAGCCTCGATTCCATATGCTATAAGGCAGGAGATGCGCTCTTTACCGGAGATACCCTTGAATGCGGCTTCATAAGCCAGACAAAAGCCCTTGTTGAAAAGGAACTGCTGATTGAATCAATAAAGGAAAAACTGTTCAATCTTGATGGAAACACCCTGATATTCCCAGGACACGGGCCACTGAGCAAGATAAGGATAGAGAAAATGTTCAACCAGGACATTCTAGAGGCCAATATCACAATATTCAGCTAGATATGGCCTGAAGCGCTCAGGAATTCCCGTCTCAAAAGTCATCTCCTTTCCACTGCGCGGATGTATCAGAGTAAGCGAATAGGAGTGAAGCATCAGATCTCTGCCCTCATCTCTTGAATATATCGAATCACCTATTACTGGATGGCCGATGCTCTTCAGGTGAACCCTGATCTGGTGTGTGCGCCCGGTATAGATCCTGACTTTCAGGAACGCATAGCCTTTTCCCTGGAAGAGAACGTTATACTCTGTCTTTGCACTCCTGCCAGATCCATCATCGCATACCGTGAATTTTTTCCTGTCGTTTCTGTCTCTTACTATGTTTTTCTCTATTATTCCATGGCTTAGTGTGAAATTCCCTTTTGCAAGCACCAAATAATACTTCCTGGTTTTCCTCTCCTTGAATTCATCAGAGAGAATCCTCAGGGCATTTTCATTTTTTGCTATCACCATGACACCACTCGTATCCTTGTCAAGGCGGTGGACAATGCCGGGACGCACCGGATCAGATTCAGAGAGGAAAGAATCGCCATAGCGGAATAGGAGGGCATTGGCAATGGTTCCGCCACTCACACCCGAGCCTGGATGGACAACTATCCCCTGCTCCTTGTTTATGACAAGGATATCATCATCCTCATAAAGGATTTCCAGGGGAATATCCTCTCCCTGAAGGCCTTCAAAGACATCCTCCCTGTAAATCACATCTACAATATCCCCTTCATTGACTTTTGCACTTTTCTTAACCTTCTTTCCGTTAATGAAGATTTCTGTATCCGGATGGGAAAAGACGGATCTCTTTACAAATTCAGATGCCGCCTTATCCACCCTGGAGGGGGACTTTACGGTAAAACGCTCACTTTTTTCCTTAATCATTGAGATATCCAATAAGCCAGTCAACTCCGGCAATAAGGAGGGATGCACACGATGCTATTCCTATCTGCTGCCAGAAAAGGGAGAAATTATCGCTTTCGATTTCAGCACCTAATGATGAGGCAACAGCATAGCCTGCAGTAGTAAGGGGGAAAGTAATAAGGAGTGAGCCAAAGAAAATGCTCTCAGCCCTCCTTATTTCACTCAGCCATACGGGAAACTCATCCTCTTTATATGGTTCATAATCATAGCTAATCGGATCAGCTGACACTGAAAAGGCAAGGCAGGCAATAAGTATCAGGGCCAGTATTCTCCTCATGCCCTCTCTCCGAATATCAGGCTCCCTACCCTGATTTCAGTTGAACCTTCTTCAACTGCTATCCTGTAGTCATGGCTCATTCCCATGGAAAGAACACTCAGGTCATCCTTTACTTTCCGGCATTCATCAAAAAGTGCCTTAGTATCCCGGAATGAGGACCTGATGAGATTTTCATCATCCGTCAGTGGCCCTACTGTCATAAGTCCAATGACATTGACACTTTCCATTGAAAGGGAAGAGCGTAGCGCCTCAATCAGCTCAGCCCTGTCCTTAAAGCCGCTCTTGCTCCCTTCCCCGCTTGAATTGTACTCAAGAAGGACATCCATAACCTTTCCAATCCTTGCTGACTCCTTATCGATAAGTTCAAGAAGTGAGTATGAATCAACGGACTCAATTCTTGAAACAAGGGATACGGCTTTCCTCACCTTGTTCTTCTGAAGCTGCCCGATGAGATACACTTCCATTTTATCCGGCCTCTCTTGAGGGGAAGGAAACTTCCTTTCTATCTCCTGCACCCTGTTTTCCCCGAAACACTTGGCTCCCTCACTATAGACAGAGAGTACTGCCTCATAGCTTTTTGTTTTTGAAACAGGCAGAAGGAATACGTTTTCCCCCACTTCGTTCCTTATATCAGCATAAACGCTCATTTATTCCTCTTCTCAATGAAATCGGCCCTGTTTTCTTTCAATGCCTTCTTGTATTCTCTCTTAATCAAAGCCCTTCTTTCAAGATAAACCCTGTAGTCATTAAGTTCTTTTGCGATCTCTTCAGACCGTGCAGAAAGACTCGGGTTTGCAGCAAGGAAATGAGAAAAGGCCTCTGCCCTCCTTTCCCTTGACTTTTCAAGTTCGCTGCTCAGTATCTTCTTCAGTTCTGCACTGTCAAGATTCCTGATAAGCTCTGCTTTCTCCTTGATATCCTCAAGCCCTTTCTGGAAGCTCTTGAGCTTTGTTACCGTAATTGTTGCATCGATAGAAAGTCCGATTAGGATCACATCGGTAACGAAATTCCTCATGTAAAGAGGAATCCTTGCAATAATTGACTGTGCAAATGGATCAACAACATACATTACAAAAAGCCCCATCAGGCCAAAAAGGAAGCTGTTTAGTCCGCATACCCTTCCATTGATGTTAATCCTGTGGTTTGAGTAATCCCAGAGCTTCATGTGAAACAGCTTTTCAAGGAGCCATGAAGTGACATATTCGATTGCACTGGTAAGGATTAAGCCGAAAATGAATACAAGGTACCAGTGGGCTTTAAAAGGAGTGAGGAGTACTGTGACGACAAGTGCTCCAAAGCCATAGATCGGACAGTATGGCCCATAAAGGAAGCCCCTGTTCACAAATCGCTTTTTAGGAACGGAACAGAATATCACCTCAGAGATATAGCCTAGAACCGAATAGATGAAAAAGCTGATTACATACGTTGAGATATCCATCATAACAATCTCCCGCAATGAAATAAAAAAAGGCCAGATGCTGTAAATCTGACCTTTTATGGAGGATACAAGGATTGAACTTGTGACATCCTGCTTGTAAGGCAGGCGCTCTCCCGCTGAGCTAATCCTCCGCAACGCTGAATACTTTAGCAAAGGTCATATCTTTTAGTCAATATACTTTAACACAATTTTTCAGAAAAAGCCACCAAGGAGTTAACCTAAGAGGCTTAATCTTTTATTTTATAAAGAATTATTTGATATTAACCTGCTGATTATCCTTCAGGATGACGTCGTGAGCACCACCTTCCACAATACTTGTGGAACTTACAACGGTCAGCCGTGCATCCCTCTTGAAATCATCAAGATTAAGCGATCCGCAGTTGCACATAGTGCTCTTGATCTTCAAAAGAGTTACGGCAAGAGTGTCCTTAAGAGGGCCGGCATATGGAACGTAGCTGTCAACTCCTTCCACAAAGCTGAGCTTCTTTTCCCCTCCTAGGTCATAGCGCTGCCAGTTCCTTGCCCTCTGTGATCCCTCTCCCCAGTATTCCTTCAGGTAGTTTCCATTTATGTTCACAAGATTTGAAGGAGATTCATCAAAACGTGCGAAATACCTGCCAAGCATGATGAAATCAGCACCCATTGCAAGGGCCAGCGTCATATGGTAGTCAAATACGATTCCGCCATCAGAGCATACAGGAACATAAATTCCCGTTTCCTTATAGTATTCGTCCCTGGCTTTTGCAACTTCTATCAGTGCGCTTGCCTGGCCTCTTCCTATTCCCTTTGTTTCCCTGGTAATGCAGATTGAACCGCCGCCAATTCCAACTTTCACAAAATCTGCGCCGGCCTCAGCCAGGAACCTGAATCCATCACGGTCAACCACATTTCCAGCTCCTACCTTCACACTCTCACCATAATGTTCCCTGATCCATGAAAGAGTCCTCTTCTGCCACTCAGAAAATCCTTCTGATGAGTCAATGCAGAGCACATCAGCTCCAGCCTCAACCAGGGCAGGAACACGCTCTGCATAGTCTCTTGTGTTTATTCCGGCACCTACTATGTAGCGCTTATTTGCATCAAGCAGTTCAAGGGGATTTTCCTTATGGCTTGAATAGTCTTTCCTGAAGACAAAAGAAGAGAGCCTTCCATCCTTTGTGATGATCGGAAGCTGATTGAGCTTATGTGCCCAGATGATATCATTGGCTTCGCTAAGCGTAATGCCATCATCTCCGTATATGAGTTTTTCGCGGGGTGTCATGAAAGTCTCAATCTTCTGGTCAAGACTCATGCGGCTGAGCCTGTAATCCCTGCTTGTGACAACTCCCATCAGCACACCGTTCTCTGTTCCATCGCTTGTGATGGCTATAGTGCTGTGTCCGGTCTTCTTTGTAAGGGCAAGAACGTCTGCAAGGGTATCAGAAGGCTTGAGGTTTGAATCTGATGGGACAAAGCCTGCCTTGCTGGACTTTACCTTTCTCACCATATTTGCCTCATCCTCCACGCTCTGGGAGCCATAGATGAATGCGATTCCTCCCTCCTTTGCGAGAGCCTCTCCCATCTTAACGCCACTTACAGCCTGCATAATGGCACTTACCATTGGTATATTAAGCGTTAATGGGCACTCTTCCTTACCCTTCCTGTATTTTACTAACGGTGTCTTAAGCGACACGTTCTGCGGTATGCACTCAGCTGAGGAATAGCCGGGAATCAGAAGGTATTCACTGAAAGTCCTGCTAACCTCTTCATAATAGTATGCCATATAATCTCCTTAGCATTTTTATATTAGAAATCACTGAATTCTTTCAACAGCTTTTGAAAGAAAAGATTGCGCAATTGAGGCCCTCAATGCTTATTTCATAACTATCTGCACTTCCTGATCCAATGATGAGTGATGAACTCTCCCCTTTCATCATGAAAGGATCAATTGGTACAGTCTTCCTTTCAGCAGAAGTGTTGACTGCGTCAATAACCGTCTCATCCTCAAGATAGCGAGCTATGACAAGGACATCCCCATATGACCTGATTGTAAAAGGAGAATAGCCAAAGCCTTCTTTCGCCCTCACCCTGGCAAGTGCCCTGTACCATTCATAATACCTTTCATCCTGCCTGGATTTTTCCCACTGCATCGGATACCTGCATCCCTCAACGCTTTCTATCCTTCCATCAAGCTTTATTTCATCCCCGTAATAGACAGAAGGGAAACCTGGAAGCATAAAGAGTATTGAAATCAGGGCAAGGTAATATCCGTCATCCATTACCTTCCAGTTATTATGGAGACGCGGAGTGTCATGGCTGTCCACAAGATTCATCAGGAAATATATCATCTGGCCACTCTGTGATGAAAGGAATGAATTGAAGGCCTTCTGAGCATCCTCGGCACTGATACGCTTTCTTGACAGAGGATCATAGCCCCAGCCTGACTGAAGGTACCTGTCCTCCTCTCCCATCATCATGCGGATAATCCTGCCAGAGCCGAAGTAATTCATGGTGCTGTCCCATGCCTTACCATCAAGGTATTTCAGGCTGTCATCCCAGCCCTCCCCGACAAGATAGAGATCACTTTTAACGTTTTTCAGGTATTGCCTTGCCTCCCTCCATACTTCAAGGCAGAGGGAGCCTTCCTCCGTTCTTGCCACTTCCGGTGCGACATCAAGACGCCATCCATCAATGTTGAATGGAGGCCTGATGAATTTCTGCATTGCGCTCTCTGGTGCCCTGTAAAGGATATCGCGGAGTTTTCCTGAGCTGAAATTCAGGTCAGCAAGAGTCCTGACACCCTGCCAGAATTTTATGGATCCGTCCTTTTCATGTGTGAAGAACTCCTTCTCCTCTCCTCCTTCAAGTGCTCTCTTATACCATTCGGATGCAGTGCCAACATGGTTGATTGAGATATCAAGGACAATGCGTATACCCATCTTATGGGCTTTATCAACAAGAGAGATCAGGGCATCATTGCCGCCAAGCTTTGGATCGACATTGAAAAAATCCACAGCATCATAGCGGTGCACGGTGCGGCTGTCGAAAACCGGATTGATGTAAAGCATATTGATGCCAAGATCCTTCAGGTAGCCAAGCTTTTCTTCTATACCCTTCAAATCTCCATTATAGAAATCCAGGCACCTGGACTTTTCAAACTCCTGGGGAATCTCATCAAATGACTTAGCCTGGACCTTTGCCCCGTCAAAAACATAATCGCCATCATTGACGTCATTTTTCACATCACCGTTACAGAAACGGTCTGGAAATATCTGGTAGCATGTAGAGGAGGCAACCCAGGATGGAGCATCATAGCCCGGCTTTATGGCAAAACGGGAAGAATACGGCGGAGGGCAAATGGTGATGCCTTCCTTGGAGTAGTAGTATGGAGAACCATCCTTGAATACAATGAAATAATAAGCAAGATCTTCCCTTGAATTGAAAATCTCCATTTCTCCAAGATAGTAGTAAGTCCCGTTTTCCTCTTTTTCAAGGCTGAGTGGAGAATCGCTTGATAGCCCTGTATAGTCATCATAGCGGACTAATGCCTTTTCAAGGACTGTATCGGATGCAAGGCGCACATTCACCTTTTCACCCATTCGGGGAAACATACTGGATATGAATCTGTCTGAAATACTTGAAAAAATCTTCATTCTTAAAAATATAGGCCACAGAAAGTGGCCTGTTTCTTACCTGAGAACCTTCTTCAGGTTCTCAACAATATCCTCAGGAGAGAGTGATGCGTCAATATCTACAATAAGACCCTTATTCTTATAGTAGTCAATCAGAGGTGCTGTTGACTTCTCATAGACATCAAGGCGGTTCAGTATTGCCTCCGGCTTGTCATCATCCCTCTGGATGAGCTCTTCTCCTGTCTCATCATCGATTCCCTCGACTTTTGGAGGATTGTAAAGGATATGGTATGTCCTTCCTGTGCTCTTGCATACCCTCCTGCCTGAAAGCCTCTTCAGGATAGTGTCGCGGTCAAGGCAGAAATTAACTACATAATCGACTTTGCTCATTGAGGCAAGTGCATCTGCCTGGGCAATAGTCCTTGGAAATCCATCGAGGATATAGCCTTTTTCAGCATCCTCTTCGCCAAGGCGTAACCTTACCATTTCGATTGTGATTTCATCTGGCACCAGATTGCCTGAAGCAAGGATCTCTTTCACTTTCTTTCCAAGCTCTGTCTCATTCTTGATATTTGCCCTGAAAAGATCCCCTGTTGAAATATGGGGAATAGAGAAAACATCTTTAGCAATTGCTGAAATTGTGCCCTTTCCAGCTCCCGGAGGGCCCAAGAAAATTAGATTCATATATACCTCTCAAATTTGATGTCTTGAGCATAACACTAAAGGTTGAGAGAAACAAGGAGTTAAGCTATACTGCTTGCTGAGGAAAAATATAGAAAATGAACCATATCACATTACATGCACAGGATCTTGATGGCTTCCTGACTGAAGAAGATAAGAAAAACCTAGATAAAATAGAGAATATGTATGCAGAATCCCTGAAGGCCTGCACACTTCTTGAAAAGGACAGGGAAAATGAAAAGGCAGAGAATGATCTGGTAGACAGTGCAAAAAGGATTGGCTACGAGCTTGAGCGCATTACGAAAGAAAATAAGAGAATTCATGTCTATTCTTTTGAGACTCCCTCTGAAATGCATGCAGAATGCTCAAGGCTGATTGCAAAGCTCAGGGCTCCTGAGACTGGGCATGAGGAATTCCTCTATTACATACAGAGGGCATACGAGATGATGTTCACACATACATTCCTTGATCAGTGCCTGAGGAAGAAAAGGAGCATAATAGAAAAAACGCCTGTAAATATTCCAGTGCAGAATTATGCGGTACACCGCATTCCGGACTGTGATGAGATGATCAAGGACTCTGTCATGTGCGTTATGCTTCGTGGCGCACTGCTTCCATCCATGATCATAAGCAAGGAGATTGAAGACTACTCTTCCAATGGATTCATCACACCATTTGCACTTTTCAGGATCAAAAGGGATGAGAGCAGGAGCGAAAAGGACATGGATTACCTTCTTGACCTGGACAAGTCTTTCTTCCGCCTTGAAGACCTTGATGGCAAGGACTGGATATTTGCAGATCCGATGAATGCCACAGGAGGCTCACTGGTCACGATCGTAAAATACCTGAAGAGCATTGGCCTTAAGCCTAAATCCATAAAATTCATCAATGTCATAGCTGCGCTTAAGGGATCGCTGAGGATTACGAGGGCAATCGAAGAGGCAGAAGTCTATACCCTCTGGATGGATCCTGTCCTCAATGAAAAAGCATATATCCTTCCGGGCTTGGGCGATGCTGGAGACAGGCTTAATGGAGTTGACTCACATGATAATCCAAGGAACATGATCCAGCTGATTGCTGACTATGGTGCCCAGATAGTCAACCTATACAGGAACCAGGTAAGGGAAATTGAAAAGACTACTCTATCTTAGTCTCCTCTTTATATCACTTTGCATTCTCTCATCATGCTCAAGCCAGGATCAGAGCAGATACCTTCTGCTGGCTGATGAGAGCGCAGATTTTGAAACAAGGCTCTCAATTTACAGGGATGCAGTTGAGAGCAATCCAGATGACTACAGGGCTTACTATAACCTTGCATACCTCTATCTTTACGGTGAGGATTATCAGGATGCAGAGCAGGTCCTGCTTGCTTCCATAGAAAAGTTTCCTGATTCATTCAGGTTCTACTCTGCCCTGCTCTATCTCTATGAGAACACAAAAGAGAAAGGAAAGGAACTTGACCTGCTTCTGAGAATGATGGAATTAACCCCTGCTGATGAACAGGTAAGGACGAGGCTTCTGGAGCTGCTGGATGAAAGCGGAGATCCACGAGCTTACGATGAAGCAAGGGATACCCTGCTCTATTTCCCAGATAACCAGATAGCAATCAACATATTAGCTAAGAGACATCCATTCTTTGAATCCCGTGCAGTTATCAACTCAACTGAAGAGGATATCCTGGCCCTTGATCTTCCCCTCAGCTATTATGCGTCATCACCACTGGTGAACCAGGACAACTATAAGGAGACGTTCCTCAGCTCAAATGGGGGAACAGTTATTGAAAACGGGCAATCTCAATCTGAGTGAGCTGATCCACCCTTTCATTCCATTCTATTCCTGCATGCCCTTTCACCCAGATCCATGTAAGGCTGAGTTCGCTGTTCAGCCTGTCGATTTCTTTCCAGAGATCGGAGTTCTTGACTTCCTGCTTTCCCGCTGTTCTCCAGCCGTTTTTTTTCCAGCCGTTTATCCATGTTGTGATTCCATTGACTACATACTGGCTGTCTGCATAGATTTCAGCCTCATCTATCCCGTTATCCTTCAGATATGACAGGGCCTCTATTACCGCTGTCATTTCCATTTTGTTGTTTGTGGTGTATTTTTCTCCACCGCTGGATTCAAGCAGGAATTCATCATCCTTTAAAAGGACAAACCCCCATCCCCCAGGTCCTGGATTTCCAGAACATCCTCCGTCTGTATATACCTTATATCCCAATTTAAAACTCCATTTTTGAAAGCATTCTGTTTGCTATGCACCAAGAAAAGAAACTTAATGCTTACCTTACTCCAGTCTTTTTTATTATGTGGTACCCGAATTGCGTCCTCACAGGCTTTGATATGCTGCCTACGCTCATTCTCCTGACCTGGTTCTCGAACTCCTTCACCATCTGACCTTCCTTGAACCATCCAAGATCCCCACCCTTCGATTTTGATGGGCATTTTGAATAGATCTGGGCAAGGGAAGCAAAACTCTCTCCCTTTTTAATCCTCTCATATAGTGAATCTGCTAAAGTCCTATCATTTGTCAGTATGTGGCTTGCCCTGAATTCCATTTAGTATCATCTCCCTGTAACTTGTCCTTTCAATGGCACTTTCAAGATTGAAATGCCTGAGGACATCCATTATATCCTGCTGCGCCTTTTCAATCTCCATTTCATCTGCATCATAATCAAGAAGCGCTTCAATTTCCATAAATGATCCGATATCATTCACATCAAGAAGTTCTATATGAAGATCGCCATAATGCCATGAATATCCTTTTTTATGTTTTATGAAGTACTCTTCAAACCCTAGGCATTTGAAAAATGCAATGGCATCATCACGCTGAGAAGCAGAAAGGAAGAGCTCGTATTCAAGATTGTTTTCCCCTTTCTCTCCAGAATGCTGTTCTTTCGCAGTAAGCTCCATCTTGCCGTTGTTTATGCGGACCCTCAGAGCCTGGACATTTTCACCAGGCTTCCTGAAATAGAGGTCCAGCTTATCCACTTCAGATCCCATGCATCCAGCAAAGCTGTCTATGCTTTCCTTCAGTGCCATGCCTGCATGTGCTTTTAATTCGACTTCCCTCATTTTGCCTACTTCCAGGGAAAGATCATGTTCTTCAGGCTTCTAGGCCCGAGCTTCTCCCTCTCTTCATAAAGGAGGTCATCCCATGGAATATGCTTTCTGTCTGCATCTTCTCCTTCTGCTTCAAGATAGTCATATTTCATCATCAGAAGCTTTACTGCATCCTGCTTTGCAAGCTGTAATCCAGCAATTCCTGGAATGAGGCCGAATGTAAAAAGGGTCAAAACCGTACATATCAGATTGTATATTCCAAAGAAGACTGAAAATCCAAGGTTGTCAAGAAATACGATGAAGCACTTTTTGAGCGTCTTCAGGGGCCTGTCCCCCGGAAGGGCAGACATAAGAGGGAAATAATAAGGGAGGGCAAGAAGCAGGATAAGCTCCACCCAGAACAGTATCACAGTGATGACAACAGAAAATCCATTGCTGCTGAACATGTAGAAAGGAATTACGAAAGTGATTAGCAGAACCTGGAAGAACTGGATTACAAAGCTCAGGAGGCTGTGCCTTATATTCCTTACAAGGCCTTCCTTGAAAGCCGAAAAAGTTCCGCTTCTGTAAAATGACCATTCGTGCGTTGCTTCCGCCACTGCTCCCATGATTATGTTTCCAGCAAGAAGTATAAGGACAAGGAGCACTAAGGAAAGCATCCTCATCTCCCCCATCAGGCTGAAAGCAGAAAGCCCAAGAAGGAAAAGGGCCACGTATATAAGATTGAGAACAACCATTGCAATAAGGTTATCCCACCCATCAAAAAACGCCTTTTTAATAAAAAAACCTTTCATGCTACAAATATATAAAATCTGTTTTTATCTTTCAAGGAACTATGATGCTGTTCCAATCTGAAATAGTTATTTGGTTTTTAATAAAAATAATATTAGAACAGTTTATTTTCAGTTAAAACAACTATTTTTAATTTAATTTTTATATGGTTACAAATTGATTTTATATCAATAATATTTTGTATCTAATAGTATTTCTGCTATATTAAGACGTTTCTATTAACACCTTTACATAAAAGAAGTTACATATAAATCACTTATATAAAAAATTAGATATTTTTTACGGAAATTATATTTACAACTTTGATTTTTCATGTTATTAGATAATTAACGGCTTAAAAGGGAAAACCCTGGTTGCCTAGAGAAGAGGGACTGCCGTAGTCGTTTCAAAGAGATTTTGAAGCGCAATCGCAATGGATGTATTGCCTTAAGCGAAATCCCAGCTTTGACCGGCTGGGAGTTTTTTTTGCCGTTTGCTCATGGAAACTATATTTTTTGCATACATTCATTATGCATAAAAAATGTAAAAAATAACAATATTTGAATATTTATGCAGAAAAGGACTTGAAAAATCCAAATATTTATGCAGAATATCTTTTCAAGGAGCTTAAACAGAATGAAAGAAAAAGTTATTTTGGCATATTCAGGCGGACTGGACACTTCTGTTATCCTGAAGTGGCTTTCCAATAAGGGTTTTGACGTAATTGCATATGTTGCAGATGTTGGACAGAATGAGGATTTCAAGGCAATTGAGGAAAAAGCATATGCAACAGGAGCAAGCAAGGTATATATAGAAGATCTTAAGAAAGAGCTTGTCACCGACTATATCTTCCCTGCACTGAAGAGCAACTGCATATATGAGGGAACTTACATGCTTGGCACAAGTCTTGCTAGACCTGTCATAGCAAAGAGACATATAGAGATTGCAAAAAAGGAAGGGACCAAGTATGTGGCCCATGGTGCAACCGGAAAAGGCAATGACCAGGTAAGGTTTGAGTTCGGCTACTACATGAATATGAGCGATGTGAAGATCATAAGCCCATGGAAGGATGAGGAATGGCTTAGCCAGTTCGAAGGAAGATCCGACATGCTGGCTTATGCAGAAAAATACAATATTCCTGTAAAGGCAAGCATAAAAAAGCCTTACAGTGAGGATGAAAACCTCATTCACATCTCCCATGAGGCAGGCATTCTTGAGAATCCGGCAAAAAGATGCCCTGAAGACGTATTCTCCCTGACAGTAAGCCCGAAGGAGGCAAAAGACGAAGAGACTGTCCTCACGCTTGAATTCAAGGATGGAATTCCAGTATCAGTAAAGAATGAGGGGGATGGAACGATTGTCACTGATCCTCTTGAGATGATCCTGTACCTGAACAAGATGGGGCATGACAACGCAATCGGAAGGGTTGATATGGTTGAGAACAGGTATATCGGAATAAAATCCAGGGGAGTATATGAGACACCTGGCTGTGAGATCCTCTGGAAGGCACATCACAACCTTGAAGGACTCTGCATGGATAAGGAAGCAATGCACCTGAGGGATATGCTCTCTCCAAAGTATGCTGAGCTGATATACAACGGATACTGGGGTGCACCGGAATTCAACATGCTTACGGCGCTGTTTGATGAAAGCCAGAAGGATGTGACGGGAAAAGCCACAGTAGCACTTTATAAGGGAAATGTGATCAATGCAGGAATTGAAAGTCCTACAAGCCTTTATAATGAAGACCTTGGATCAATGGACAAAGCCGGAGGATACCATCCAGTAGACTGCAAGGGATTCATAAACATCAATGCAATCCGCCTGATTGCAAGTGCAGAAAGGAAGCACTCAAAATAACTTAAGTTATAAGCCCTGGCCTTCCAGCCGGGGCCCTTTCTTTCTCCTGTACTCTTTTGGGCTCACTCCAGCCCATTTCCTGAAGCATCCAGCAAAGTAAGAGCTGTCTGAGAATCCGCATTCAAGCGCAATATCAGTAATGCTGATCCTGCTATTCTCAAGAAGATGTGCGCCAATGCCAAGTCGGTAAGACTGAAGATATGCCATTGGGGACTGCTTGAGGAATCTTGCAAAAAGCTTGCAGCACTTGCTCTCTCCGACCCCTCCGCTTTCAGCAATTCCTTCAAGACTTATCTTTTGCATATAGTTTCTTTCAATATAGGAAAGCATTTTTCTCATGAGCGCAACGTCATTATCTTCCCTTATGGTGCAGTCCGTCCGCAGCTCGAGGTTATCATAGAGTATGGCAAGGATCTTAAGTGCAGAGGAAACTATGTAAGCAGGAAGGCATTTATCTCCTTTCCTCCCGTTAATGGAGAGGATTTCATCTAAAATGCTTTCATGCCAGAATACTTCCCTTTTCAGGTGAATGAAAGGAAGAAAAGCATTATTTATCAAAGGATAGAGGAATGTTTCTGCAAATGGTCCTGAAATGGAGAGAAGCATAGGATGGATTAAGAGGCAGATGAAACTGCACTGCTCACATTTTTGGGAAAACCCGTAATGGAGTGCCCTTGAATTCACAAAAATCCCCTCCCCCATTTCAAGGGTGACAGTATTGCCATTTACACTGTAATCCATTTTTCCGCTTTTGATGTATATAAACTCTAAATCTTCATGGAAATGGCTCGGAGCAGCATAGCCTGGATAGGATGATAGCAGGCGATCTTCAAGGAATATAGGATAATCCTTAAATTTATAAGAGATCCTTTCTGATCTGTTTTCATTAAGCTTAATCATATCCACCTCGCAGGATTTTCACGAAACTATGCAGAAAAATGATAGAAATCAGGATTATCTTAACAGTAAAATCGTAAAAGATAAATGTCGGAAAAGGAGAAAACTGTGGCAAGCCTGTTACTTCCAATAATATATGTCTCTTTCATCTCACTTGGCCTTCCAGATTCACTTTTAGGCTCTGCATGGCCATCAATGCAGCTAGATTTTGAAGTGCCCCTTTCATATGCTGGTGCAATATCAATGATTATAGCGCTGGGCACTATAGTCTCATCGCTGATGAGCGACAGGCTCACAAGAAAACTTGGAACTGGAAAAGTCACAGCTATATCTGTAGCTATGACAGCAGCGGCATTACTCTCTTTCTCTTTTGCAGGCAGATTCTGGATCCTCTGCATCCTTGCTATTCCGTATGGCCTTGGAGCCGGAAGCGTGGATGCGGCGCTGAATAACTACGTAGCCCTCCACTATAAGAGCAGGCATATGAGCTGGCTCCATGCAATGTGGGGAATCGGGGCTGTGACAGGGCCTTATATCATGGGAGCAGTTCTTACTGGAGGCAGAAGCTGGAATATGGGATACAGGATCATAGCAGTTATACAGATTTTCCTTACAGCAATCCTTGTAATGAGCCTTCCACTATGGAAAAGCGGAAGAAGTGATGGAATGGAGAAAGGCAGGACATGGAAGAAGGCATTGAGCCTGAAGGAAATTTTAAAGCTTGGGGGAGCAAAGGAAATAATGGTCTGCTTCTTCTGCTATTGTGCTATTGAACAGACTGCAAACTTATGGGCAGCAAGCTACCTGACGCTATATAAGGGAATAGCCGCAGAAAGTGCAGCAGGATATGCTGCAATGTTCTTCATCGGCATTACCACAGGAAGAATGCTGAGCGGCTTCATTTCAATGAAACTCAATGATAATGAGATGATAAGGCTTGGTGAAGTGATAATAGCTTTTGGTGCCATTCTTATGGCCCTTCCTGGGAGCAATGCACTTTCCATTGTGGGGCTTATACTGATAGGACTTGGCTGCGCACCGGTCTATCCATGCATAATCCACTCCACACCAGCACACTTTGGAGCTGAGAATTCGCAGGCAATTATTGGAGTGCAGATGGCATCTGCATACATTGGAACATGCCTGATGCCACCATTTTTCGGCCTTATAGCAAACCATATTAGTGTATCACTGATGCCATATTACATAATCGCTTTGCTTGCACTGATGGCCGCTATGCATGAGATCCTGGTAATTAAGACAAGAAAAAGATAGAGCATTTCAGGCCTCCAGGCCTTCCTCTCCTAAATCAAGCATTTCCTTCAGGTAAGAAGCAATTGAGGAAAGGGCATCAAAATAGTGATAGTCCCCATGTGAGACTGACCACTCAACTTCAATGTCAAGAGTAAGGCAAAGAGATGCTAAAAGCATGTTGTCATCCATGTATTTTGCCCTTATCTCATTAAGTATGTCTTCCAGTGCCCCTTTATCTGATCTTAAAATATCAAAATACGATTTTATTATATAGGCCCTGGTAACTGATTTGCCGCAGCTGTAAAGCCGGTCAAGATATGACAGGATCCTGATACGGCACCTTAGTGATAATTCTTCAGCTATGCTCTCGCTGCACCTGTATTCATAGAGGCTTTTCCTGCTGTACAGCTTCAATATGCTAGGAATCACATCATTAACGATTTCAAACACAGTCTGCCTATTTAATGCACTGTAGAATATGGTATCACATATCGCCTCTAAGGCAGTCTTTGAGTGTTCAATAAAGAATTCAGCATCCTCAGTTTCCCTTTCTGCTTCAGTGTCATTACACATTTCTCCAGCAGCATCAGCCACTCTGCCATTATCATAGAAATGACTAAGCTCATATAGCATATCATAATAGCTGAGTGTGCAGATAAAATGAATGAAAACCTCATCCCTTTCCATTTTCCTTTTTCCTTTCACATGCAGAATTCCTGCAAGATAACGGTGGATGCACTCATCATCCTGGCATGAGCAATGGGAATTCTTATAATCCAGATGGCCTTCATCAAGGCAAAAAGAGACAGAGAATTTACTTTTTCCATATGAAAAAGATGCCTTAAGGGCGCTAGGGGAAATCTCTTCTTCATAGTCATTTACCTTGCCATACTCTTCCAGCGATGTCATAAGCAGGTCATGATTTATAGTGCTTTTCATAAGCCCTCCCTGAACACTCTTATGCTAGCAGATGCTGTAAGAGTGGGCAAAAAAAGAACAGGGGCAATCAGCATCATAAAAATAACTTAATTCTTTAAAAGGAATTAACTGAAAAATACAAGAAAATCTTTTCAAAAAGAGCAGAAACAGCCTATGTAAAACAGGCATTAAAATGTATACTCTTTTGCATGAAAAAAGAAACTATCTGCGTACAGTCAGGCTATCAAAGCAAAAATGGGGAACCGCGTGTTCTTCCAATATACCAGTCAACTACATATTCATATGACTCATCTGAAGAGCTAGCAAAGCTCTTTGACCTCACAAAAGACGGCCATATGTATTCCAGGATAAGCAATCCCACAGTCTCATGTGTTGAGAAAAAAGTTGCCGAACTTGAAAAAGGCGTCGGAGCAATGATGACATCTTCAGGGCAGGCTGCATCCCTTATTTCCATCCTGAACATAACAGGAAGCGGGGATAATTTCATCTGCTTTTCAAATCTTTATGGCGGAACAACAAACCTCTTTGCAGTGACGCTCAGGAAACTTGGGATTGAGGCACGTTTCGTAAGCTATGAGATGAGTGATGAGGAGATCGAGGCCCTGATAGATGAGAGGACCACACTTCTTTTTGGAGAGACAATATCAAATCCATCCCTTGAGGTACTCGATATTGAGCGCTATGCAAAACTTGCCCACGCTCACGGCATTCCATTGATTGTTGACAATACATTTGCAACACCTATTCTCTGCCGCCCATTTGAATGGGGTGCGGATATCGTGGTGCATTCCACAAGCAAGTACATGGATGGACATGCCGAAGTTGTCGGGGGAATGATTGTTGATTCAGGAAAATTCGACTGGTCAGGATACTCATGCCTCTCTGAGCCGGATGATAGCTACCATGGAGTTATATATACAAAGCAGTTTGGAAACTCCGCCTACATCACAAAAGCCCGTGTGCAGCTTATGAGGGATCTTGGATCCACCCCTTCCCCATTCTCTGCATTCCTCTTAAACAATGGTCTTGAAACACTTCACTTAAGGATGGAAAGGCACAGCCAGAATGCACTCTCTGTTGCAAAACACCTGAAAGCGCATGAGAAGGTAAGCTGGGTAAACTACCCGGGACTTCCGGATGACAGATACCATGATCTTGCAATGAAATACCTTGATGGAGGATTATCTAGCGGTGTTGTTTCCTTTGGAACCGTTAACGGTAAGAAAGGCGCAACAGTGTTCATGGATTCACTGAAGCTTGCTAAGATTTGCGTTCATGTTGCAGACCTGAGGACATGTGTCCTGCATCCGGCATCCACTACCCACAGGCAGCTTACAGACGAGCAGCTTGTATCTGCCGGAGTCAGGCCTGAATTCATAAGGTTTTCAACAGGCATTGAGAATATTGATGACATCATTGCCGATATAGACCAGGCACTGGAGAAGATCTGATGCCTATAAAGATACCTGCAAACCTTCCTGCAAGGGAGGTCCTTGAGAAAGAGAATATCTTTGTCATGACTGAACAGAGGGCTTTCAGGCAGGATATAAGGCCGCTTCAGATCGGGATACTCAATCTGATGCCGACAAAGATCCAGACTGAGACCCAGCTTACAAGGCTTCTTGGGAACACGCCACTGCAGGTTGAGCTTACCCTTGTCCAGACATCGACACATAATGCAAAGAACACTTCCAAAGAGCATATGATCTCTTTCTACAAGAGCTTCAACCAGGTGAAAGGCCGGTTCTTTGATGGCTTCATAATAACAGGCGCTCCTGTTGAACAGATGGAGTTTGAGGAGGTTGAGTACTGGCAGGAACTTTGCCAGATCATGGAATGGACAAAAACCCATGTACACTCGACATTCCATATATGCTGGGGAGCACAGGCTGCGCTTTACTACCACTTTGGAATAAGGAAATATCCGCTAAAAAAGAAACTCTTCGGAGTTTTCAAGCATAGGATAGACTATACTAATCCGATCCTTTTCAGGGGATTTGATGATGAATTCTATGTTCCTCATTCAAGGCATACTGAAGTGCGCCTTGAAGATGTGCTTAGAGAGCCAAGGCTTAAGCTCTTTTCCACTAGCGAAGAGGCCGGGGTTTATGCAATGGCAACAGACAAGGGAAAACAGATTTTCATCACTGGCCACAGTGAATATGACAGGGATACGCTGAAAATGGAGTATCTCAGGGACCTGAGCCAGGGAAAGGAAATAGAAGTTCCTAAGAACTATTTCCCGGATGATAACCCAGAATACATTCCAATCATGAGATGGAGAAGCTGCGCAAACCTGCTCTATTCCAACTGGCTCAACTATTTCGTCTACCAGACAACGCCTTTTGATATCAAGACGATCAAGGACAACAAGCAGACTCCACTGGAAAAGATCTGAATGGCTGCCATTTTTCCCGATAACCTGGTATCATGAACTCATGAAAAGTATAAGAGTAAGTGCGGCCATCATTCACCGTGATGGCCTATTGTATGCAACAAGAAGGGTAAAAGGAGATTTAAAGGGCTGGGAATTTCCTGGAGGCAAAAGGGAAGAAGGTGAAAGCGGAGAAGAGACAATCATCAGGGAGATAAGGGAAGAGCTTGATACTGACATCGTTGTGGAAAAGCTCCTTTGCACTATTGAATACCAGTACCCAGCATTCCATCTTACCATGGACTGCTACCTATGCCATGTGGAGAAAGGGAACCTGACACTTTCAGAGCATTCAGATGCAAAATGGCTGAAAGTGGAAGACATTGACAGCCTTGACTGGCTCCCTGCAGATATCCTTGCAGTGGAAGAGATAAAGAAACACTTTGCAAATTCGGTTTAAATATCTGCAATGATATATTCGTAAATATCATCGCGTACGGGATCGAGGAGGATATAGTCAATTTCAAATGCAGGCATTCCATTGACTGTAACATCCTTCGGCTTTCCCTTTGCCTCCATCTCTCCAAGGAAGTAAAATTCTTTCTTGGAGTCGGCCCTCTTGTTTTTCCTCACAAAAAGGTAGATCATATTGCCCTTATCCTCACTGGTCCTTTTATAGATATGGTCTGCATCAGGGCTATCGGCTTTCCTGGGTTTCTTTGAAAGTGCTATAAGTTCCCTGTTTGAAAGGAACCTGTCTTCATACTTAATGGCATCCGCATCTTTTACATAGTTAATGAAGACCGGAAGCGTTTTTGTCTTCTCATCATACTTGTAGCCACCGATGTTCAGGGCATTCTCATTCCTCTGCCATCCTAAAAGCCTGAAGACATCTTCATATGAGTACCTTGCGTAAAGGACAAGATCCGTATTCCTGTATTTCCTGCTGTATGTATCCCTGTAACGGATAAGTGCATCATCCACAATGTCCATCAGCATGGCCGAAAAGTTCCTGTTTGATAACGAGCGGATGAAACTTTCTGCAATGCTTCCATCACTTTCAAGAATCCTTGCATTCCTGAACCGCCCTTCCCTGTCCTGAGATTTCAGGAACGAAAGATCAAGGGAAGCTTTTGCTGATGGGGAAATATTTTTTACCTGCTTGATCCCCTTATCCTTCACGATACGCTCAATTATCCTGAGCTCTTCATCCCTTTTTCCTTCTGAAAAGCACTTTGAAACATAGTTAATCAGGCATTTTTCAGTCTCAGACAGCCTTATCTTGAAATCCTTTTCATTTTTTTCAAGAAAAGCATAATAAGAGTCATACTTATCCACAAAGCGCTGTATGTCTATGCTCCTGTCTTCCCTGAAGTCCCTGATTTTCGGGATACGTCCGATCTTGTTCTTCAGCTCATCATACTGGGTTTTCAGGAATTTTGAATCCGAGAAGTTCGCATCATCTATTATATTATAGATAAGCTTTCTTGCCACAGGATCGAAATTGACAGTTGAACAGCCTGGAATCAGCCGTGAGCAGTCAAGGGAATCCCTCCTGAGATTATCTTTGCTATATGACGCATCGCCGGAAAGAGCGGCTGGAATGAGATAATTCTTCTTGTAATTGGCTATGAAATCTATGACTACAAGGAAATCCTTTTCACTATCCTTCCTCAGTCCCCTTCCCAGCTGCTGTATGAATATGATTGATGATTCGGTGGGCCTGAGCATAATCACCTGATTCACTTTCGGGATGTCCACCCCTTCATTAAAAACATCTACAGAAAGGAGGAAATCAAGCTGCCTGCCATCTTCCTCATTCTGTTCAAGCCGCATAGTGTACTCAAGCCTTTTCTCAACGGGGGTTGATCCGGAGACAGCAGCAGTCCTATAGCCCTCCTGGTTCATAAGAGCGGAAAGCTCTTCAGCCTCAGCGTTCCTTGAACAGAAAATAAGGCCCTTCACCCTTGGCCCAGAGTGGCCGTAAAACCTGGATTTCTCCAGAATATTGCGAACCCTTTCCCTGCTTACTAGGCACCTGAAATCACTGTTTTCATCCAGCATCTTTCCATCAACCATGATATCTGTCACACCAAAATAATGGAACGGGCAGAGAAGATCATTCTCCAATGCCTCCCTCAGCCTGATATCGCAGGCAATTGAATAATCAAAAAGTGAATATATGTTGACCCTGTCCGTCCTGTCAGGTGTGGCAGACATTCCAAGAAGGAAATCTGGAACAAAATAATCGAGTATCCTGCGGTAGCTTGGTGCGCCTGCCCTGTGAACTTCATCTATGATGATGTAATCAAACCAGTTTCTGGCAATCATCCCCTTTTCCACAGCAAGAAGAAGTGAATTGATTGTCGCAAAAACATATTTTTTATCCACTTCATATTTCCCGCCTGCAAGAAAGCCAATATCCTTTCCTATCTTCCTTCCTAAAACCTGCTTAAAGCTTTCTGCAGCGTTTTTCAGTATCTGTTCCCTATGAACGGCAAAAAGCATCCTCCGCGGATTGTATTCCTTAACATCGAAACAGCTTAGAAAGGTTTTTCCAGTTCCGGTTGCGGCAATTATAAGGGCCTTATTCTTTCCTTCTCTCCTGATCCTTTTAAGTGATTCAGTGGCAAGAGACTGCATCCTGTTAGGCTTTATCTCCTCCTCTTTCCCTCTTGCCCTTGTTCTGAGAATGCGCTCAAATCTCCGCCTCTCATCATATACTGACCTATACTGTTCAAGCCAGGCGGAAGTGACAGGACGCGCCTTGTTCCATAAGCAAAAGAATGCAGATTCAAATTCATCCACATAGGAGCCGTTCTGGGTGCTTGTTATCCTTACATTCCACTCGTGGTTCGTCTTCAATGCCCCTTGTGTCAGGTTTGAGCTTCCTACAATCACTGTAGATATGCCATCACATCTGAACAGGTATCCCTTTGTGTGAAACGCTTCTTCGGTAATGACCTTTACTCTTATGCTTTTTCCAAGGCTGTCCAGCCTTCTAATTGCATCAGGTTCACTGAATGCAAGATAGTCAGTTGTTAGGATATAGCCTTCTGCACCATTGTCCAAAGCCTCCTTTAGAGGCTGGATGATTGCTTCAATCCCGCTCTGGCTTATGAAAGCAACGGAAAAAATGAATGATCTGCAGATCCTCAGATTCTTTGCAATAACATCAGAAAGCGGTGCCTTTCCTGCAGAGTTATCCAATATGGCTATCTTATACTCTTCCTGGGACAGGGATTTACTGTCAATTAATGAGGTATACGCACCTTTTGCTATTTGGTCTTTGATATCCAGGTCCATTTTGCCCAGGATACCAGATTGAACCTGAATTTGCAGCATTTTTTTCCTCCCTGCCCCATCTTGATCTAAATCAGTAAAACAAATATTCTATAGAGGCTGTAAAAATACGGCAAATTTCCGCCCGTATGGGTGAGATATAGTGTTAG
>CASFJV010000025.1 GCA_949295125.1 uncultured Spirochaetales bacterium | reverse complement strand
AATGATTAGCGATGCAATCAACAGCTATGTATCTGAGAACACTGACTATGCACTCTCTGCCGTAGATGAGAGGATTAACAGCTATGTAGCAGAAAACTATGATTACGCAGCTGGCCTTGTAAACGATGCAGCAGATGCAAGAATCAACGCATACGTAAACGAGAATCTTCCATATGCAGAGGCTATGATTACTGACGCAATCAACAGCTATGTATCTGATAACTACGACTATGCAGCAGGACTGGTAAACGATGCAGCAGATGCAAGGATCAATGCATACGTAAATGAGAACCTGCCATATGCAGAGGAAATGATTACTAACTCAATCAACAGATACGTATCTGATAACTACGGTTATGCAGTTGAAGCAGTCAATGGCATAGTGGATGAGAAGCTTGCAGCTCTTCCAGCTGAAGGGGCTGTAGATGAGGAAGCAGTAAACGGACTTATAGATGCTTATGTAGCAGAGAATACGGACTATGCACTCTCTGTTATTGCAGATACTGCAGATGAGAGGATCAACGCATACGTAGATGCTAACCTTCCATATGCTGAAGGCTATATCTATGGAGTAGTTGATGCATACCATGAAGGAATGCCAGCTCCAGAGGTTACATTAGCAGAACCGGAAGAGGCAGCAGCAGTAGAAGAGACTCCTGTAGTTGAGGAAACTCCAGTAGTAGAAGAGACTCCAGTAGTTGAGGAAACTCCAGTAGTTGAAGAGACTCCTGCAGTTGAAGAAACTCCTGTAGTTGAAGAAACTCCAGCAGTTCAGGATGTAGTAGAGACACCTGCATTTGATCTTGAAAGCGGCAGGACACTGGATAGGAGCAGGAATGAAGTCAGGTCTGAAGAGATCAACAGAATCCTTTCAATGCTGCGCGGCTAAATAAGTTCCTTTTCCGGATATTCCCTCTTCCCTTGGAAGGGGGATTTTATTTGCCATCTGCCATTCTCAAGGCCGAGGACATAGTTTTCTGTAAGGATTATCTTTCCTCCTCCATCTGGAAGATCCATAGTGTATTGGGGCATTGCAACACCGCTGACTCTCTTTCTAAGCTCTTTTTCGATTTCAAGGCCTTTTCTTACAGAGCATCTTAAGTGTGCGGTGCCGTCAACAAGATCCCCCTGGAAGAGGTAATATGGCTTTATCCTGTTATATAGAAGACTGTAGGAAAGCTCTTCAAGGATATCTGCGCTGTCATTGACCCCTTCAAGCAGCACTGCCTGGTTGAAGGCCGGGATTCCCATATCTATGAACCTTGAAACTGCGGAAACCGCTTTTTCATTCAGTTCCCTTGGATGGTTGAACTGGCACATTAAAAGAAATGGAGCGCCATGCATATGTTTCCTTATGACAGCCATCAGTGATGGGGTGAACCTGTCCGGATTTGAGACAAAAGCGCGCGTGCAGAGCCTGAAGATTATATCTTCCCGTGCAGCTTTCAGCCTGGAAAGGAGGAAATCAATTTCGCTGTCAGTCAGCGTGAACATGTCTCCTCCTGTCAGAAGGACTTCCCTTATCTCCCCATGCTTTCTGAGGTAATCAGCAGCCTGTACAATCTCATTTTCTGTAATCTTTCCTTCATCCTTTGAAGTGAAACGGCGCCTGAAGCAATGCCTGCAGTAGGCAAAACATCTTGCAGTCACAAGAAGTGCGGCCCTGTTGTGATAGCGGTGGATCAGCCTTGAGAGTGCAGAGTGCTCCACCTCTTTCAGAGGATCAATGCTTTCCTCTGATGAAACATTTTCATAGCATGTCGGAACGAACTGCCTCCTGATCGGATCATCCGGATCATCCGGGTCTATCAGGGAGAGGACATTGTCAGAAATAAGCATTGAAAGGCTCGGTCCTTCTTCCTTCCAATTCTTCTCTTCTTCTTTCAAAGCCAGAACTTTTTCGAGATCTTTTAGGTTATCTATTGCCATTTCGCCAAATTTTCTAGCACTTTAATCTCATATTTTCAAGCTTTCTATGGTATTCTCTTTCAGTAGGAGAGAATATGCAGCAAGAAAAGAAAGAGAAAAAGAGCCTCAAGGGTTATTGGGTGACCACATTCCTCATCGGTCTTGGATTCTTCACCATGGGCCTGATGGATCCTCTATATGATAACTATGTTCCAATCTTCCTCGGCTATTATATTGAGAAGAACAGCCTTATCGGCCTGATAATGACTCTGGATAATATCCTGGCAATATTCCTTATTCCAATATTCAGTGCCCTTTCAGACAGGACCCGTACACGCATCGGGCGCCGTATGCCTTATATCGTGACACTGCTGCCTGTAAGCGCTCTGTTTTTTGGCCTCGTTCCAATTACTGCATACCAGAGCCTGATTTTGCTGGTGATCACTATATTCTGCCTCAACATAAGCAAACAGGCTGTCAGGGGACCTGTTGTTGCCCTCATGCCTGATATGGTTCCAGGAGACTTGAGAAGTGAGGCAAATGGTGTCATAAACACTATGGGAGGAATTGCTACAATACTTGGAACAGTGCTCCTTGCAAGGCTTATGGATGTAAAGGTCACCCTTCCTCATTTGGGAGAGGTTGACAAGATCCTTGCATTCCCTGTTGCATCAGTATTCATTATCATAGCAGTCATTCTCCTCTTTATTTTCGTGAAGGAGAAGAACAGCAAGGTATCGAGTGAGGAGGAGAGGGAGGAAAAGGATAATGAGCCGATCCTCAAGAGCCTTAAGGCTGTAATCGGAGAGAAGGAAAAGAGTGCACTCTTCATTCTGCTTTCCCTTCTCTGCTGGTTTATCGCATACCAGGGAATCCTGCCATTTGTAGGAAAGTACACTACGGAAGTCCTTGGAACATCTGCAGGTACAGCAGCCCTCTCTTCCGGCATGGTGGGAATAGCATATGCCATCTTTGCAGTCCCTTCTGGAAAGTTTGCCCATAAGAGAGGAAGGAAAAAGACAATAAGAGGAGCCCTTATCGGGATCATCGCCGTGCTTTTCCTCGTGTTCCTGCATTCAACACTTACAGCAGGCATGCCTTATGGCCTCCGCCTTGGCACTTTCTGGGCCCTCCTGTTCTGCTTTGGAATTTTCTGGGTTACAGTTGTGACCAACTCATTCCCGATGCTATGGCAGATGGCGGACTATAAGACAATCGGAATCTATACAGGACTCTATTACTTCTTCTCCCAGGCTGCATCGATCATAAGCCCGCCTCTTGCAGGAGGTGCTACGGATCTCTTTGGCTATCCGGCTCTCTTCCTCTATGGCATGGTATTCATGATTGCAGCATACCTGCTGATGAGCAGAGTCCACAGGGGAGAACCTTCTGAGGACTGAGCCTAGTGCCTGTTAAGCTGGTGAAAAGCATTCCTGCTCACCAGCTTGTCATTTATTCACTGCTTTAATGCACATGAGCATCCAAACGCCCAGGACTGCATAATCTGAAGTGCGGCAATCCTCATGCAGAATTATCTTAACCCTTTTTGAGGGCACTTATAAAAATTTTTGAGAAGTTATGGTATTTTCCTTAACACTTATCAAAAATTTTGATAAGCTATTCTCTGGAGCCCACCGAATGAGAAATGCGATCATACAAAGACCGGCTTACATGGAAATGCTTAAATCCTACACAGGGACCGATATTATACGTGTAATCACAGGGGTAAGGCGCTGTGGAAAATCATCCCTGCTTCGCATGTACAGGGACTGGCTGGAAGAACAGAGCGGAAAAAACTCCGTTCTTTATATCAATTTTGAAGGCCCTGAGTTCATTCTGGATAAGAGCCTTGAAGTGATGGTAAGGGCAATAAACTCAAAGCTGACTGAGCATACACGGTTCATGCTTCTTGACGAGGTGCAGCTGATTAATGGATGGGAAAATGCTGTAAACGCCTATTACAGCATGGGACAGTATGAGCTGATAATCACGGGTTCCAATGCAAAGATGCTTTCAAGCGAACTTGCAACCCTTCTTACAGGACGGTACACTGAAATCGAGATGCTTCCACTCTCATTCTATGAATACATTAGTTTCATGGATCCAGGAAAGGGCAACTGTGAAAAGCTGTTTGAGGACTATCTGCTTTACGGGGGATTCCCAATTACTGCATTGCTTGATGATCCTGCCCAGAAAATCAATATTCTCCAGGCGATACTGGACAGCATACTGTTTAATGATGTCAGGCCTAAAATCGGCTCTGATGCGAATAATGAAACACTTAAGAGGGCTGTGGCATTCCTCAATGATACTGTTGGTTATCCAGTTTCACTGAACAGCCTTAGCCACCGGATAAAATCGGCTGGATACAAGATGTATTACGAACTGCTTGCCAGATATATGTACGCATTAAAGAATTCATTCCTGTTTTGCAATGCAGAGTTCCATGCTGTGAAAGGTGGTGCCAGGTTCGGGCAGAGTGAAAAGTATTACCCTGTCGATACGGGGCTTGTAACCATCACGAAAGGCAATATGAGTGAGAATTACGGATCACTGCTTGAAAATGCCGTATTTCTCGAGCTGAAGAGACGGGGATACTCCCTGAGTGCAGGGAAAAACACTTCAGATGGCTCAGAAATCGATTTCGTTGCTGTAAGGGGCTCAGAGAAGATGTACTTGCAGGTCACGGCGACTCTGATGGATGAGAATACCAGGAAGCGTGAGTTCCATGCGTTCGAGGCAGTGAAGGACAATTTCCCAAAGTATGTCCTGTCGATGGATCGCCATGACTTCTCGAAAGATGGAATACTTAACATGTATATCCCTGATTTCCTCCTGGATGCAAATTGAAAATGAAAATAAGCTGTAAGTTCCTATTACGGTTGAGGGACTGAGCCAGGCTGCATTCGTATAAGGTGACCGCAGGATGGATGGCAGTTCAGAATCTGACCAGCAGTTAAAAATATAGGCAGCTAAAAACGGATTAAAATCCTTCATCTGTGAATATTCACTTTCTCCCTGCTCCTGCCATCAGGCTTTCTGCATGATCTTTAGGGAGTCTCTTCTTCCGATCCGGAAGTTTAAATGCTTATCAGGATACAGGGTAATGTTGTTCTTGGCAGTAAAAAGTAAGAGTTTTTCTTGTTTTATGTAAAAATCCATACTATTATATGGATATTGGAGTGAATATGGAAATAAAACGCGATGATTATCTCAAAAAGCTGCTGTCAAAAAGGCAGAATGGATTGATAAAAGTAATAACCGGTATAAGGAGATGCGGGAAGTCTTATCTTCTGAAGACCATTTTCAGGAGGACACTGATTGAAGATGGCGTAAAGGACGAAAACATTATCATATTCGAGCTGGATCAGCTGAAGGATGCCAGATACCGCAATCCGTTTGCTCTTGTCTCTGCAGTGAGGAAGATCATCAAAGATGGGACGGACATGTATTATCTGTTTATAGATGAGATACAGATGTCCCTGAAAGTCCCGAATCCATATGACAGAAAAGGGCGGAAGCTGACGTTCTATGATGCTCTTCTCGAGCTGATGGCGATTCCTAATATTGACATCTATGTGACGGGAAGCAATTCTGAAATGCTGTCCTCTGATATCCTGACTAATTTTCGTGGAAGAGGCGATCAGATACACATGCATCCCCTTTCTTTCTCTGAATACTACGAAGCTGCAGGCAAAGATAAGAGGGAGGCCTATGACAGCTATTCATGGTTTGGCGGAATGCCGCTGATACTTTCGAGGCCGGACGATGAATCAAAACGCGAATATCTGGAATCGCTCTTCTCTGGAATATACATAAAGGATCTTGTAGAACGGGAGAAGATAGGGGACCAGGAAGCATTCGAGGCTGTCATCAACATGCTGTGCTCCTCAATCGGCAGCCTTACCAATCCCCAGAACATAATGAATGCAATTCACAGCAGGATGGATTCAAAAATTTCAAGGGCAACTATTGCTAAATACCTCAGGGTGCTTGAGGATTCATTCCTTTTCACAAAGAGCCTGCGATACGACATAAAGGGAAAAAGCTATATTGACACTCCTTCAAAATACTATGCAGAAGACCTGGGGCTGAGGAACGCCCGCCTTGGATTCAGGCAGCAGGAGCCGACTCACATCATGGAGAACATCATCTTCAATGAACTCTGCATACGGGGGAAGGCTGTCGATGTCGGATCCATAACCATGAGGGAAAGCCGGGATGGAAAACGGACGGCAGTTACAAGGGAGATAGATTTTGTCGTAAACACAAGAGGTAGGAGGACATATATACAGTCAGCATTCGCAATACCTGATGAAGCGAAGATGGCCTCTGAATCCTATCCCCTCCTCCTTACCGGCGATTCCTTCGATAAGATCATCATACGGGCAGACATCTCAAAGCGCTGGTACGATGATAAGGGAGTGCTGAATATAGGGATAACCGATTTCCTTCTCGATAAATCGATTGTCCCGTGATTCAGGCAGTTTGCCATCATCTTAATCTGGCAGGTGTTCTGCAGCCTTATGCGGAGCGCAGAGGGACTTGCATCATTCAGGATTATTTTTCACTGCTTCCAACATAATGCAAACAATACTTTAACAATTTATTTCTCAAAAAATGGCATTTTTTGCAAATGATGCAGTTTTTTTCATTAAAACAGGATTGAATGTTGACCTTTATACGAATAAGTAATATTTTGAATCAGGTTGGAAAACCAACAAAATTTTGAAAAGTGTTGGAAATTATGAGAAAAAAATATATATTCCTTTTTCTGGTGGCAGTTTTGTCTTTCACTGCCTGTGAAATGTCAACGCCGACACTGCCGGATGGGAACTATGAGCTTTATCAGAGGCCTAAGGCACCGGAAAACCTGGGATCTGAAAATGGTTTCAAGGACAGGATTGTGCTTTCCTGGGATTCAGTGGATGGTGCGACAGGCTATACAGTATATGGGGCCAGGATGACGGATGTCGGTGATGGCCTTAAACCTATTGCTGTTATCAGGGGAAATGATCCTTCCTACACATTCTCTGCAAACGGAGTGAATGTGGACAGGGATCAGAGCTATGTATTCTCCGTTGTTGCAATGAAGGAATTTGATGGGACAGAAGAGAAAAGCACGTTCGTATCTGATTTCTCTGAAAAGATTGAAGGAGCATTTGCCCCTGAGCAGCTGTATATGCACGTAGTTGCAACGGGAACAGATCTGAATGCATACTGGGCAAGCCCGAATCTATATGGCCTTTATAACTCTGGGCATTCATATAAAAACCTTTATGATGCAACATTTGCATTGAAGTATGCAAAAGACGGCACAGAAGACTGGAAATATATAGACAGTGGAAGGTATGACTACCTGAGTGACAGCATAAACATCAATGGAGAGAGGCTGGAGCAGGGAGCAAGCTATAAAATTGTTTCTGAGATGACAATAAAGCATTCAGACGGAAGTGAGGATATGGTCTCGTCTCCTGAAGTGCTTGTGACTGTAAACAGTGACTTAAGGCCTAACTCAATTGATCCTGGTACGATCAGCGTAACACAGGGGGAGAGCAGCAGGGGAATCACTGTTTCCTGGACTGTTCCGGCTTATCTGTACGACATTACAAGAGAATCCATGTATTTCAATATTGAAAGGAAGGAAGCTGGAAGTGATGGTTCTGGCAGCTGGGAAACAATTGTTGATGAGATTGGAACTCTTGAGCAGGATGCCGGCCTGAGCGTAAGCAATGAGGGCGGAGAGTACGTAGCTGCATTTACAGACAGGAATGTGGAACCGAATAAGAAATATGCATACAGGATACTCAATGCCGTTAAGGCAAGCAGCGGAGTTATTTATACCGAAGAGGGAAGCGGAACTGAAAGCAGTGAGGCTTATCTCTACTCCCCAACAGTTGAATCACTTACAGCTGCATGGGAAAAGATAGACCAGGAAGATGGAATTGACAGGGCAAATGTGGTCTTCACTGTAAAGGAAATGGTCACGGCAATTGATGACCTTTCACTGATGATAGTAAGGGATACCCATCACATCATGACAGACAGGCATACATATGATTACATTCCTTATCCTGAAAATGGAGAATACACAGAAGTAAACAGCTGCTTAGAGGGCACATGCGGTTCCAACGGGTACCATGAATATGCATATTCACTTGTGCTCAGGACTTCTGATGGAAAGGACTATATCAACTTCGGCCTCTTTGAATTCAGCGAAACTCCGAATCTGGGAAGCCTTGATACTTCCAATCTTCCGCTTTTCAGTGATCTCAGTGCTACGGACAACAGGGTTGGAAAGATCATCCTTACATGGACTGAAAGGACATATGATGAGATCTACCAGATAGAATCTCCTTACAGCTATTCATATTCCCTCGATAACGGAGGCTCATGGAATGATGCTGTCCTTGAGGGAGAAGAGAAGAGCATAACAATCACTACGGATAAGGCGGAGTCAATCCTCCTGAAGGCAGTAAGCCATGACGGGGCAAAGGAATACATTTCACCGAACGCTGTGGCTGGAGATGTATTGAGCGTATCTGATGTGAAAGCAAGTGATAAAGAAAATGGCAGATACATATTCCTGAGCTGGGATGGCTCAGATATCAAGAGCGGCATCAGCTATTATTATGAAATGAGTGCTGATCCTGCTTTCCAGGATGCTGCAGAAAAGGTTTCAATCGATTATGCAAGTGGAAAGGCTTCTGTAGATATGGAAAGCCATTCAGATAGGGAAGCTGTATACTACTTCCGCCTGGTTGCTGAATATTCATCAGATGAGAAGGTTGAATCTGCTTCTGCTGAAGGAACAATCCTGAAGGCTGTAAAGAATGTAAAGGCATCCAAGGGTTCCTATATAGGGCAGGTTCATATATCCTGGGACGCAGTGGAAGGGGCAAAGAGCTACAGGGTATACCGCTATGCATCAAACAGTGCAGAGACGGAATATACTGAAGTTGGTTCGGCAACATCAGAGACATACATGATAGATAACTCCCCGAATCCTGATACTCCGCTTTATGCAGTTCAGGCTGTAACAGAAGGCGGAGAAGAATCCATGTTCTCACAGACAGAGGAAACAGAAGAGAACATTCTGAAAGACATGGAAGCAATGAATTATGGATATCCATTTGATGGGGCAAAGGTTTCCATTCTTGGCGTGGAATCATCCGTGGATGCTGAAAGTTATGTTTCCCCGACATTTGCAGTGTATTTCAATCCGACGAAATATGCTAACGAGTACACAGTTTACCAGAGTGAGAAAGAACCGGTATTCGTATTCGATATGGAAGACTTAACACTTACAGATGAAGAGAATGGAATATACAGCTGGCAGAGCAGCAACGGCATCGAATCTGTCACATACGACAGTATAAACAATATAGCGGTTGCCAATGTTGCCATAGGCCTTGTAAATATCAAGACACTGACCATTGATACAGTCAACATTATTGGAAGGAACACTACTGTTTCAGATAATGAGACTCCGGCAACTGAAATCTCAACACTTGCAAATGCAAATGCAAGAAGAGCGCTGAATAAATATGAATATGTCAACATATTCACAGCAGGACTAAGTGAGATCGTTACTGCTGCCAATACTGCATTTGGCGGTGACTGGTATGGTGGTACGGGAGCATCTGATTATGACAGAGATGCATATACAAAAGGAAGTGAGGCAACTGTAAAAGGATGTTCTTCTAAGTTTTGGCAGGATAAGGACTACCGCGGATATATCACATTGACAGAGTATAAACCGGAGAATGTCCCAATTACTATGACGACAAGCAGCAATATCACTGTTTGCCATGTAAATGGGGATGAAGCTGGATACTGGGGTACTGATCCGCTCGGCACTCTGAATCCGGATTCCAATGACGGCAATTCCACGGCAGTCACGTTCAGGAATAACTACACGATCGGATCGAGCGCTGCTAATTACAGAGGTGCCACAATTTCTGTATTCAGTCTTTCAAAGGACGGCACATCAGGATCATATACGGTCCAGATAAATGGAGGGGATTCTGAAAATGTAACTCTTCCGGATTCTTATGTGAGTGCAAGGGTGTTATAGGAGGAAAGGGATGAAGAAAACATTTTATGGATTACTGATTGCTTTTGCCATGCTCCTTATATCCTGCAATGCAGATATCCTTACTGAGGATATTCCCCAGTATACAGGAGATCCGTCAAGGCTGAACACATCAGAACTGTTCAAGGGGGATGCTCCGAGGAATATCTATGCATCCAAATCCGTTTACCAGGATGTCGTCAAGGTGACCTTTGACTCTGTGCCAGGTGCAGATTACTATGAAATCTACCGGGCTAAACTGCCACGAGATCAGAGGACATATGATCCAGAAACCCTTGAATGGCTCAAGAACGATACAAGCATTCCAGATAACGGCGGAAAGGAGATCATTTTTGAGGATAAGCCAGCCAGGGCTGAGAAAGACAGCTACTACTACTTATATAAAGTGAAAGCCGCAAGCATGTATAACAGCTCAAATGATATCTTTGAGGGGGAATTCAGCAGTGTAGTTGAAGGCTGGACCCTTTCTCCTCCCCAGAATCTTGTAACCAGCCAGGGAGAGTACAAGGACAGGATCAATCTTTCATGGGAAAGGATAGACAATGTCCGTGGCTATAATGTCTATAAGCTGAATACAGCTGGCATCTGGGAACAGGTTAATGATGGCATCATCGCAAGCCCTGTAACGGAAGACACAATTGAATGGAGCTATACAGGACTAAGTGATGCAGAGCTTGGAAAGGATGTATATTTTTCTGTCTCTGCCTTTTCCGCCGGAGATGAAGAGAGTTCAACCAGCGGGGTAAGGAATGGATATACATTTGTTGAAGGTGCTCCAAATGCCCCGAAAGGGCTGACTGCAAGCGCTGCAGATTATACAGATAAGATTGTCATTTCCTGGGAAAAGCCCATCGGGGATGACAGTGGTCCAGAGAGGGGATACATCTGGGAAATCTACAGGAGCACGAAGAATACTGATGATGTGAAGATCTTTGAGTTCAATGCATATGGGCTTGAAAGCGGAGGAAACATTGAGCTTAAGGATGGGAAATATGTATATACAGATACCAATAACCTTAAGGAAGGGACTGAGTATACATATACAGTCAGGGCAATCGGAAAGATGGAGAATGAGGAAGTCCAGGGAACATTCATTGATCTTATTGGACCTTCAAGCAGGGCAAATGGCTGCATAATGTCATCTCCAGGCAAGGTTTCCATTTCCGTGAGTTATCCTGAGGCAGAGAATCTTGGATCTTTCGATATCACTGTAGAGGCTCCACCTATTGGATATTCAGAGGACAAGAACTGGACTTATGTCCTTTATGGAAGAAGCAATGACGGAACATCAGCTGGAGGATGGAATGCAATCATGACAAGCGGAGTTTCCCAGTATAGGGCTGTCATGCATGTTGATTATGCAGAGTATCCATACAATGAGTTTGCAGTAACACTCCGCGATCTCCTTGCCCAGGAGACAAGTATAGGCAATGCAGTGCTTCTTGTGGCTGATTCCATAGACCTCGAAGGGCTCAGGATAATGTCTAACAGGTATAATGACAAGCTTACGGCAAACTCAAATGGTGTATACCCAGTATGGCTTTCCATTGATGGCTATGAGAGGATCAAGGAAATCGATCTCAGGGTCAATAATGGAGAACCTGTGAAAATAAGCATGAAAGATCTTGAGAATGAAGATTTTGCACTCTCCCAGTACTCTCCGGATGAGCCTTTTGAGAAGTATACGTACTCTGTAAAGGCTTACAGCTATTTCGGCCGTACAACTTCATGGGGGACAAACGAGACTGCCTATGGTGCGGTAACGGGTGAAAAGTTCATAAAGCTGTTTGAGGCTTATGCCATGAAGCCATGGGAATTTGTAGAGCACGCAGATTTCCCTGAGAACCTGAAAAACAAGTGGATCAGCAATGAGATTCATGTCATGATCGACAAGCATGGAACAGGAAGCCTTGGAGATGCAGAGACTGCTTCTGAATTCCATGGAGGAAAGATAACTTACCACTCCGGAATGGGGGATGGCTTTACGGGAACCGTAACATTCACGTATTCGGATTTTGGCGAACTTGAGGGCATATATTCTAACGGGACATATTCAATGGTGAATGTCAACATGAGCGGAAATGGAAATACTGTTACAGGTGTCATGAGTGTCAGCGGGATGTATCCGGCATCTGTCGACTTCTCATCACTGAAAGTAAGCAACTATGCATTCAGCGGCAATTACTATGTAACGCAGGATAATGGAAGTGGCAGGGCCGCTGTTGCTGCCACAGTCAATTAGCAGGAGGATAATATGAAAAAGGGTTTTCTGATAATACTTGCTGCTGCTCTTGCACTCTTTTCTTCCTGCACTACAGATTTCGGCAATCCAATTGCTGCATCCTACAGGGTGAGCGGGACAGAAGAGAGCACCGTGACGAATTTCTTTATCCAGTTGAAGGATGATGGGACATTCATACTGATCCAGGCCGGAGGGGAAAACAGTGATGAGGCTTATATCATAAGAGGGGAATATGAATTTTCCCTGAACTCATTCGATTTCATCAATGGTTATGGAAAGCTTGCATTCAATGCTCAGGATATTCCACGTGATGGCCTTGTGCTTAAAGAGGGAAACAATTTCTATGATCTTTATTTCTCAATAGATAAGGATTCCGGATTGAGGACAATGGATCTGATTCCTATCGGACATGAAGGGAACCAGGTTATTTCAAAGTGCTTCTCAATTTCAGATTCAGCATTTGAAAGCGCATTGAAATCAGCAATGGGAGGAGTGGAGCAGTGAAAAAGGCACTTTTGACAGCGTTTCTGGCTTTTGCATTAATCATGCCTCTCTTTGCAGAGGAGGAATATGCCAGCAATCCGGAGGGATGGTGGAATGACCTATGGAAGGATTCGACCTTCAACATGGATATCTATGGCAGAAGCACATTCCAGAGAGGATCCATCAGCGTTGGTGGAGGCCTTTCTGCAGGGGTCACGACTGGCAGGTTCCGTTTTGACCTTTACGGGCAGACTGATTATTTCCTGCAGCCACTGGGGGGATCTGGAGGAGCAGCGCTCTTTGAAATGGATGCAGAGGCTGGAATAACTCTTGGAATGAAGATAGTGAGCTTCTGGTCTTTTGATACCTATATTGCATGTGACCTCGGCTATTATATGCAGTTTTTGAAAACACCTTACCAGAGTGATATTGCAACACTCGGTTTCAATGGCCTCATGATAAGGCCGAAGCTGTTAACAGATCTTAAGATCGCAAAATATTATGGGATTATGCTGGGGGTATATTACCAGCTTCCAATTTATCCGGCATATAGCGATTACAGCGGATTTGGCATAATGCTGAGCATTATGTGATATCCCAGGGCTTAATTTCTATAATCTTTGCATTTTGATGGCTGACCGCAAGATCAGCCTATTTTTTTTCTTTGCTGCTCTTGAAAAGAGGGGAAAATGCCTGTATTCTTTATATACCTATACCCGGTGGGGGTATTGGAGGATAAATGAAAAAGGAATACTATGATGTCACTGGAATGAGCTGCGCAGCATGCTCAAGCCATGTGGAAAAGAGTGTAAGATCACTTAGCGGGGTAAAGGATGTATCCGTGAACCTGCTGAAGAACAGCATGGTCGTTGACTATGATGAGAGTGCTCTTTCAAGCAGCAATATAGTTAAGGCAGTTGAGGATGCGGGATATGGTGCATCGCTTAAGGGAAAGGAGAAAGGCGGAAGGGAAAGGGAGAATACCGCAAAGGAGAATGCCAGGAAGGAGTACAGAGGCATGAAAAAGAGGCTTTCCTGGTCCATTGTGTTCACCGTTCCCCTTTTCTACATTTCCATGGGGCATATGATGGGCTGGCCGCTTCCAGGGTTTTTCCTGGGTCTTGAGAATGCAATGACCTATGCCCTGACGCTTTTTCTTCTTGCCATCCCTGTTGCAGTCATAAACAGGAAGTACTATGTCAATGGCTTTAGGTCGCTTTTCAATAAGTCGCCAAACATGGATTCTCTAATTGCACTGGGCTCAGGTGCATCGCTTCTTTACGGAATATATGCCCTATACAAGATCTCATTTGGACTTGGGCATGGAGATATGGAGATGGTTGCATCTTTTTCACACGATCTCTATTTCGAGGGAGCAGGCACCATCCTTACACTAATAACGCTTGGAAAGTACTTTGAGGCGAGGGCAAAGGGAAGGACAACGGATGCCATAAGCTCCCTTCTGGATCTTTCCCCGAAGAAAGCAACTGTACTGAGGAATGGAAAAGAAGAGGTTATAGATTCTTCTGACATCGTCATTGGGGATATCCTGATTGTCAAGGCCGGAGAATCGGTTCCTGCAGATGGCGTGATAATCGATGGCAGCGGTTCTCTTGATGAATCTGCCCTTACAGGGGAAAGCATTCCCCTTGACAAGAGTGCAGGGGATAAGGTGATCGGTGCGACAGTCAACAGGAGTGGATATTTCAGGATGAGGGCTGAAGGAGTCGGGGATGAGACGGCGCTGGCAAAGATAATAAAGCTTGTTGATGACGCAACAAGCTCAAAAGCACCGATTGCAAAGCTTGCAGATAAGGTTGCCGGAGTGTTTGTTCCCTCTGTCATTGCAGTTGCCATCATTTCCATGGCTGCATGGCTCATTAAAGGAGCATCCTTTGAATTTGCCCTCACTATAGCAGTGTCCGTACTGGTTGTCTCATGCCCCTGCGCACTTGGCCTTGCAACACCGACTGCAATCATGGTGGCAACAGGAAGGGGAGCAAAGAATGGCATCCTGATAAAGAGTGCAGAATCCCTTGAGATGGCACATTCTGTGGATACAGTTGTCCTTGATAAGACAGGAACGATAACTTTCGGGCGCCCGGAGGCAAGGGATATTGCAGTTCTTGGCGCTTCATCAATGGATGAGCTTCTGAAAACTGCATATTCAATTGAAAGGCTTTCTGAGCATCCGCTGTCCCTCGCAGTTACTCGCCTTGCAGAAGAAAAGGGGATCAGGGCAGAAAACGTTACGGATTTTTCCCAGGTTCCAGGAATGGGGCTTGAGGGAAAGATTGATGGAAAAAGGATTGTTGCAGGTAACCTGAGGATGATGGAGAGCTACGGCATCTCTTCAGATGAAATAAGGAAAATGCATCAGAGGTACGCAGATGAGGGAAAGACTCCTCTCTTCTTTGCGCTGGATGATAATGTCCTTGGCGCTATTGCAGCATCCGATGCTGTAAAGCCAACGAGCAGGGAGGCAATAAGTAAGCTTAATGGCATGGGGCTTGAGACCATAATGCTTACAGGCGATAATGAGAGGACTGCAAATGCGGTAAAGGAGGAAGTCGGCGTAAAGAAGGTGATTGCCGGAGTCCTTCCGGATGGCAAGGAAAGGGAGATAAGGAGGCTTAAGGAAAGCGGACGCACGGTTGCCATGGTCGGAGATGGCATCAACGATGCCCCGGCCCTTGCTAGAGCTGATGTATCCATTGCAATCGGAGCGGGAACGGATGTTGCAATTGAGGCGGCAGATATCGTGCTCATGAAAAGCGATCTAAATGATGTTGTGAAGGCAATAGACCTTAGCCGTGCTGCAATAAGGAATATAAAGGAAAACCTTTTCTGGGCATTCTTTTACAACACAATCTGCATACCGGTTGCAGCTGGCGTATTCTACAGTGCGTTCGGACTCAGGATGAACCCGATGGTCGCTGCCCTTGCAATGAGCTTCAGCTCCGTCTTTGTTGTCAGCAATGCACTGCGCCTGAGGTTCATAAGCATTGATGGAAGAAAGGGAAAGGCAAAAAAGCATACTTATACTGGTGCATCAGGAACACCAGAAGAGAAAACAGGAGATAAAGAAATGGAAAAGGAACTGATTATTGAAGGCATGATGTGCAATAACTGCGTCCGTCATGTGAAAGAGGCACTTGGCCATGTAAATGGAGTAAGTGAAGTCAAAGTGAGCCTTGAGGGAAAGAATGCAAAAGTAATGCTTTCTGAAGAGGTTTCTGATGAGACGCTGAAGAAAGCTGTCGAAGAGGAAGGCTATAAGGTAGTGGAAATAAAGTAATGAAGGCAGATAGGGAGAAAGTTGAGCGCCAGATAAAGATTGCCCGGGGCCAGCTTGACGGGGTTATGAAGATGATGGAGGAAGACAGGTACTGTGTTGACATATCAAACCAGATTCTTGCCACCATCGCGATACTCAAGAAAGCCAACAGGGAAATAATCCACGCTCATATAAGGGGCTGTGTCGCTGAAGGGCTCAGGACAGATGAGCCCAATGCAAAGCTTGAAGAGGCGCTCAACCTGCTTGATAAGCTGACAAATTAGGAATTAAACAAAGCAATACGAACAGGAAGCGTAGTCATGACTGAGCCTTGCCTGATAAGGCAGGGCCTTCATGACATGCGTTAGGAGCAGATGCTGCTCTCATCCGTGATGGCTAGGCCGTTCTGATATAGAGGCAGTGCTTTTCAAAGGAGAAAATCATTTGCAATGGAATCTGCTGGTCTATCACTCATTAACGTAGAATTCTGAAAAGCAATATTACCTACAAGCCAAATAGTCCAAAAATTCCTGGTAATTATCGGAATTTTTGGATATAATTCCGACTATAAATGGAATATATTAAAAGAGCACTTGATATCGGAGAGCTGCTTGATGAAAGCTCGCTCTTCCTCTTTGGACCCAGAATGACGGGTAAAACATCATATATTGAGAATGAGCTTCAGAAGAAAGCAATTCTCTCAATTACCTTCCTTGATGGTGATACTATCGATGCATTCCGGCGCAATCCTGTTCTTCTGAGATCCATGCTTAGAGGAAAAGCTGAAGGTTTTGTCATTATTGATGAGGTTCAGCTGTTCCCTCCTGTACTCCTTGATATCCAGCATATCATGACTCATAGTGAAATTCAGTTCCTTCTCACAGGATCCAGTGCAAGGAAACTCAAAAAGAGCGGAAGCAACCTTCTTGGTGGAAGGGCTGGAATCGTGTCGATGCATCCTCTTGTATGGAAGGAGATCCGAAAAATGGATCCTGATCTTGACACGATCTTTGCATCCGGGATGCTTCCAAAGGCTTTCATGGCAAAAACATATCAGACTCAGCTCAGGAACTACGTCAGAGGCTATCTTGATAATGAAATAGCAACTGAAGGAGAAAGGCGTGATCTTGGAGTCTTCAGCAGCTTCCTTACCTTCGCTGCCAGTGAGAACACGGAATTGATGAACTTCTCGAATGTATCAAGGGACATAGGTATGTCTGCTGATACCATCAAGGAGTGGTATCAGATACTTGTTGACACTTTCATCGGCTATTATCTCAGGCCATACAGGAAAGGATCAAGGAGAATCCCTGTAAGTACCTCGAAGTTCTATTTCTTTGATGTCGGTGTTGCAAGAACTGCCGCAAGAATGCCAGTCCCATCAGAGACGATGACTGAGTATGGCAAGATGTTCGAGAACTACATCTTCATGGAGCTGAAGGCATACATCGACTACAGCATGACAGACGATGAGCTTTACTTCTGGCGGACCCGTGAAGGATACGAGGTGGACTTCGTAATTGATGGCAAGGCCGCCATTGAAGTGAAAACATCGAAGAACATCACGACAAGGGAACTCAGGGGGCTCAGAGCATTCATGGATGAGAATGCAGTGAATGATTATATCATTGTGTGCCGTGAGCTCTTTGAGCGTACAACTGAGGACGGAATCAGGATAATGCCATGGAAACTGTTCCTTGACAGGCTGTGGAACGGAGAGATACTGTAAAGTTTCCTTTGAAAAATGATTCTCCCTCCGGCAATCTGAATCAGAAGACATAGCTTTTGGAATCTCTGAATCAGCTTGCATTGGATGTTCACAGTACATCAGGAAAATACTTGAAACAGCATTGTTAAATTGTTTATTCCTGTCTTTGCTTTGAGCTATGTTTTTATCATTTGCAGGAAAACCTTATGTCAGAAGTAATCTAAATTAAATGAAATTTTAACAAGTTAAACGTACAAAGTTCAAAAAGTAAAAAGTTTTTAAAAATTCAGCAAAATTTTAAATTTTAATATAACTTATTATATTATATAGAATAATAATTATTTAAACAAAAATCTCTGGGGGGGGGCACTTGTTTGCTGACGAGTTATCGAAACCTTT
>CASFJV010000024.1 GCA_949295125.1 uncultured Spirochaetales bacterium | reverse complement strand
AGTATTCGCCCGATGCCCTTGTCATTCGGCATTAACATCTGATGCCCTCCTATAGCTTAAGTCTGACAAGCAACAGGCGATTACATTCCAAATGTTGAAGCGGCGTCCGTTCTAATTTTATTAACGAGGTCGGATCCTCAGATCCGCCTCAATGAATTAAGTAATCGATGAACCGGCTCCGACTTATTTTTGCCGAGGTAACTGCCACTCTGGCACTCCATCTCAAAAAACGACCGTCGTGGACCGGCCTCCGTTGACCGTCATCAACAGAATAACATCGACTTGCTTGTAAGCTATGGACATCTTAATTTTTGACTGGATTCCTTCCTGCTGCCATATAGGATAGTGGGCTTTATCATGATATTTTTTCTATTGAAAAACTATTAAATACAATAAGCGGCCTTTTGAGCCGCTTAAAGGGGAGTCTCCATCATCAAATCATAATTGGATATTTTTGCTGTGACTGAAGGAGATCTTGAATTACTGATGCATGCGGAGAAAGGGAGCATTAGCTTTCTCCAGCTGCTTAAGCAATACTTCCTGTTCAGTTCTCCTTTTTGTCTTTTTTCCTTTCCTTCTTTAATTCTTCAAGTTCCCTTTCTATTTCTGCATCTCTTTCAAGGTCCTCAAATGTCGGCTTTTTCTCTTCTTTCCTTATTTCGCTATGTGAGATGTTTGCAATATTCTCCCATTTCTCAATCTTCAGCTTCAGCTCTTCAAGCCTCCTGGAGTAAGAGGAGTTTGCACTTTCATTCACCTTCCTGTTCACTTCCATCCGGTCTTTTGCAAGTTTTGCCCTTGCTTTCAGAGAGGATGAGGTGAGCTTCATCTCTGAAAGCTTTTCTTCTGCATCCTTTATGTTTTCCTCGACAGCAGCAAGCAGATCCCTTAGTGCCTTAAGGCTTTCTTTCTCAATGCTGAGCTTTTCTTTCAGGGCCCTTTTTTCCGCCAGGGCTTCCCTTGCCATGTCATCTTCGCCTTTTTCTGCAGCAAGCCTTGCCCTTTCACTCCAGCGTTCAATTGAATCTTCAATATCGTGAATCAGGTCATTTCCTCTTTTTTCCTCTACTTTCTTGTCCCGGAGGTCTGCTTTCATTTTGATAACTGCATCTTCCAGTTCCCTGATTGAGAGGTCAATCATTTTCTCTGGATCTTCCATCCTGTCCAATGCAGAATTCAGGTTTGAGCTTATTATGTCTCCAATTCTCTTGAATACGTTCATTTTCTATATCTCCTGTTCATTTTCATTTTTTTTGTGGTCCACGCTTATTTGTTAGCAAATGCCATGCCAACTGTCCTTTTTGCCTCAGATTTAGCTTTTTATGCCTCTTTGTTGGTTATTTTTACCAGTTTAATGGGCTTTCTTAACCAGAAAAATAAATATAGACTACTAAGCATGAGTAAACTCTATATAGTTGCGACACCGATTGGAAACTTGGAAGATATAACACTCAGGGCTCTCAGGGTGCTGAGGGATGCTGATGTGATTGCATGCGAGGATACAAGGCATACTGGAAACCTGCTCAGCCATTTTGAAATTAAGAAGAGGCTTATTGCGACGCACTCACATAATGAGAGGGAAAGCAGTAAAGGTATACTTGCCCTGCTTGATGAAGGAAAGGATGTCGCGTACTGCTCAGATGCAGGAACTCCGGGAGTAAGCGATCCAGGGGAAGTTGTCGTGGACTATGTGAGAAGCAACTCCTCTCATGAAGTGATACCGGTTCCTGGGCCATCTGCGTTTGTTGCATTGCTCAGTGTTGCCGGTGTGGTTGGCAAGAGCTGCACATTTGAGGGGTTCCTCTCCCCTAAAAGCGGAAGGAGGAAGAAAAGGCTTGAGGAGCTGATAGCCAGGAATGAGCCGTTCATAATCTATGAATCTCCTTTCAGGGTATTAAAGACACTGAAGGAAGCATATGAAATAGATTCATGCTTATCTGCTGTCATGGGAAGGGAGATTACAAAGCAGTTTGAGGAGATCAGGAAAGATACACTGGATGGGATTATAAGGCATCTTGAGCAGAAAGACAGCATAAAAGGGGAGTTTGCAGTCCTCTTTTTCAGGAGCAATGATGATAAGGCTGAAGAAGATCAGGACTCTTAAGCAGAGGGTGCAGCTCCGAAAGTGCGGAGAAGTCTTCCATCTTGTTTCATCAGGGCAGGAAAGTGATGAGCTGGAGGATATCTTTTCTTATTTCCTGACCCTTCTGGATAATGAGAGCCGGAAGAAAGCAGAGTACTGCTATTCAAAAGGGCGCCTGGATGATCTTTATTACCTTTCGCTTGATATCCTGGGAGAAAGTGTTGCAGACTGGGATGAGATGGATGAAAACGGAGCAATTGATTTCAGCAGGAGAACGGTGTTCCATCATTCACTTTACCTTGACTCAATCCGCAGTCCGTTCAATGTCGGCTCGATATTCAGGAGCTCTGAGGCATTCGGTGTTGAACATATATATATCAGGCCAGGCTCTGCAGATCCGCGCCATAACAGGGCGTTAAAGAGCAGCAAGGGCTGTGTTGATGCCATTGCATACAGCTTTGCTGAGCTTGAAGAGATGGATATTGATGTTCCTGTATTTGCCCTTGAGCTTGGTGGACAGGACATGGAATCATTTGAGTTTCCTGAAAAGGGGATATGCATAATAGGAAGCGAGGAGATAGGAGTGTCAAGGAGTGCCCTCGCCATTGCGGATAAATCGCTTGGAAGGGTATCAATAGGGATGTATGGGGCAAAGGGGAGCATAAATGTCTCCAATGCGGCATCCATACTCCTCTCTGCATGGGCTAATTCTTCTGCGAAGAAGTGTAAAGGCGTTTAAGCCCGTCTTCTATATGCCTGTTCACCGTCCCGATCGGAAAGAGGCCTTTTGCTCCCCTTTCCCCGCTTTTCCTGTCTGAAAGGAGTTCCATGCCCTCATCTATTGTGTTTATTGAGTAGATATGGAATTTCCCTTCCTTGATCTTCTCTTCAATCTCATATGGAAGGATGAGACTCTGCACGTTCTGTTCCGGGATTATGACACCCTGGAATCCAGTCAGTCCTGATGTCTTGCATGCATTGTAGAACCCTTCTATTTTCTCATTTATTGCTCCTACAGGCTGCAGTTTGCCCATCTGGTTTACAGATCCTGTCACTGCTATATCCTGCCTTAGCGGGATTTCTCCGATTGCAGAGAGCAGGGCAAGCAGTTCTGCAGAGCTTGCAGAATCCCCATCAACTTCCCCATAGCTCTGCTCAAAGCATATTCCTGCATAAAGGGAGAGGGGAAATGTCTTTGCATAGCGGTGCCTGAGATACCCTTCAAGGATCAGAAGCCCTTTGTCATGTATCCCTCCAGAAAGTCCTGCCTCATGTTCAATGTTGATTATTCCCTCATTTCCGGGTGCTGCCGTTGCGCTTATGACTGTTGGCGTTCCAAAAGAAACGACACCCCTGTCTATTACTGCAAGACCATTTACTGTTCCAACCAGCTTTCCGCTCAGGCTTATCAGGATTTCCCCGTCCTTTATCTCCCTGTTTATGCGGTATTCCGTCAGGCTTGCAAGCTCATTGCGCTTGAGTATCGCATCTTTCACATCGTCCCCGTCAATCTGACCCTTCCCCTTGGCTCTTGCCACTATGTCTGCCTCGCTCTGGAGGTCTCCAAGAATGGAAAGCTGCGTGGTAAGCATCCTCTTGTTCTCGCTGAACCATGAAGAGTACCTCAGGATCTCCTGGTATGCGGAATTCCTGAGCTTAAGCAGGTTCCTTCCGTTCCTCTTGAGATATCCGACGGTTCCTGCGATGTTCTTCTCATTCCTTTCCATCTGGTAGTCAAACTCAGGAGAGATCTTGAAAAGGCGCAGGAACTGCTCATCCTTTTCCGCCAGCTCATCATATGTGTCGTCTGATCCGATGAGTATGACTTTTGTCCTCTTTGGAATGGGGTACGGCCTTATGGAGCCTATAAGCTCGCCCTGAACGGCAGATGAGCTCATTGCCTCCTCACTCATGTTCATGTAGCGCTTGAGCGTAGTCCAGAGCCCTTTCTCAAGAAGGAGCTCTTCAGCACTAAGCACAAGGAATCCTCCGGATGCCATCTGGTATGATCCGATGTTATATGATAGATGCGCATCCTTCTCTTCTTTTTCCCTGAATCCGAATAAGCCGTCATGGGAGGGATGCGATTCTATCACCAGAGGCCTCCTTTTTGCATCCTTCCTGTTAAGGACAATGTTTATCCTGTATGCGCTTTCTTTATCTGAAGGAGATGGAAGGGTGTCAATAAAATGGCTTATTTTTTCATTTTTATATCTGTTTTTAATATCTTCTTTTGTTAATATGCCATCTTTCAGCTTATCCAGGTCATTCTGGAATTCCTCTGCTTTCCCTTTTTCAAACAGCAGGCAGATAGGGCATCTTGGGTTATTGGCATTATAGGCATAAGCAGCATCAAACAGTTTCGATGTGTCCTTCTCAATTCTTGCCACTTCCCTTTTTACGGCGCTCATTCTTGCAGTCGATTCTTCTCCTGATACATAGATGTTGTATCCTGAACGCTCAAGCATGAAGCCAAGCCTGAGGGATTCTATTGCCCGATCCTGTCCTACAATCTCATCAGGGCTGTCTATATTCTCATAATCCAGATCCTCATATTCGAGAACCAGATCTTCAGCTTTGATTTCTTTGATCATGCAATTAATGTATTTTGTAGATTATTATCTGTCAACAATATATAATTTGCCTCTATGAGAAGAGATGAATTAGTAAAACACTATATGGATCTGCTTGATGTAGCATCATATGATGATATCTCCCTGAACGGGCTGCAGATTGCGATGAGTGACAAGGAGATAAAGAAGGTTGCATTTGCTGTGGATGCATCCATGGATACAATTACCGCAGCAGCAGATAGCAATGCTGATCTGCTGTTTGTCCATCATGGCCTTTTCTGGGGATCTGCAATCGCAATCAGCGGAATGCACTATCACAGGGTCAAGAAAGCCCTAGATAATGACATGGGGCTTTTTGCATGCCATATACCCCTGGATGCGCATCCCCTTTATGGAAACAACGCTCAGATGGCTTTGCGCCTGGGAATGACAAGCTATGATCCATTTGGAGAGTGGAGAGGAAAGAATGTGGGCTTTAAGGGCAAGCTTCCTTTTCCAATGACCTGTCCTGAAATTGCAAGGCTTCTCGGGTTTTCATACGAAAACGGACTGAGAACTGTAAGCTTTGGAAAAGACATGGTCGAGACTGTCGGAATAATCAGCGGTGGGGCATCATCTGATGTGCGCGATGCGATTGAGCAGGGACTTGACTGCTATGTGACGGGAGAGGTGGAGCATTCAGATTTCTCACTCATAAAAGAGAGCAATATGAATGTAATTGCCGGCGGACACTACCAGAGTGAGGTGTTCGGGGTAAAGGCAATGATGCGCTATACAGAGAAGGAGCTGGGCATCGAGAGCGTGTTCATAGATGCTGAGACCGGATTATGATAGCAAAGCTTAAGCCTTTCATACTCTCATTTATAATCATAATAGCAGATCAGGTTACGAAAGCCCTTGTGGTGAAGTATATCCCGCTAAATACGGTGAAGTATTCGCTTTTCAATGATTTCCTCAGGATTGTGCATGTACGCAATGATGCAGTTGCATTCTCTCTTGGATCAAATCTGGACATGCCTGTTAAAATTGTCCTTTTCATAATCCTTCCTCTCGTATTGATTGCTGCTGTTTCGTATTATATTGTTAAAGATGAAAAGGAGTTTACGCGTTTCCAGAAATATCTGCTTGCGGGGTTTGCCGGGGGAGGGATCGGAAACCTGATTGACCGGATATTCCGCGGTATGAGTGTTGTGGATTTCATCAGCACTGATAACTATGGCTTTTTAGGCATGGAGAGGTTCCCGACATACAATATCGCAGATGCATCGGTTGTGATATGCGTTATACTCCTGCTGATATCGATGTTGATAGGGGGGAAAGAAAAAGAATGAGCAAAAAGACTAATTCCATAATATTCATGGCTGTTGCCACTTTGATCAACATAGCACTGCTGTTCGTATTTATCGTAGGTGGAATAATACTTGTTTCATTTATTCCATTCAGTGAGGAGAACCAGGGAATTTTCTCTCTCGCGATCTTTGCTGTATTCCTTCTTGCGATTGTCCTTTCCTTTACTATCTACAACAGGATAGTGAAGTGGGCGACTGTCAAGTTTGACCTTGAGAATAAGCTTGATCCTCTTTTCACTCCGAAGAAGAACAGGAGAAAGATAGGGGATTAATGCGCTATTATTCTTCTTCCCTGCTTGAAAGTGCCTCATGGTATTCCTTCTGCGAGAGCTCAATAGGAAAAAGCAGGTGGTACTTTCCGTCCTTCAGTGATCCGAGCATCCTTCTTCCATCTGAATCTCCGGATGGAAAGTGGCATATGTTCTGCCATACAAAGCTTGGTATCCATCATTACCTTTCAGAAAGCGGCCTTAACTGGAAGACCAGGGGCTTTCCGGTTTTTTTCAGGGGCCACTCCCCGTTTATCTACAGGGAAGGCACAAAGTACTATATGCTTTTTGAACGCCATGATTTCAACAGGGACAGGAAAGATGTGACGAAAGACTGCAGCAGGATATATCTCTCCAGATCTGAAGACCTCTTTAAATGGAGCGAGCCTTCAGCAATACTGGATTCATCAGGAATCTCCAGAGCTTCATACAGGATGGGGCCATCCAGGCTTGCACGGCCTCAGCTGATTTCATGGGAAGGGAAATATATCCTCTATTTCGGAGCCGGAGAGGCCAGGATGTTTGATACAGGCCAAAGGGCATCTGCCAGGTTCATGGCAGCTGAATCAGACTTCATAGACGGGCCATACAGGGTGCTGGATGCTCCTATTCTCGAAATAGAGCCTGACAGCCTTGAGCGCAGCCTTGCAGCCGGATCGGTCAGTGTGTATCCATGTTCTGATGCCGTATTTGCCGTGGAGTGCTCATATGTCTATGACAGGGAGGGTAACAGGTCCCGTTCCCTCATGCTCCTTTTAAAGAGCAGTGATGCTTTCAGTTTTGAGAAAGTCAAAGTGATGATGAGTGAGCCTGAAGAGGGCTTTGCAAGCCGTGCAATAACTGGAGCGGACCTAAAGTACATGGAAAGTGATGATACCTGGTACTGCTTTTACAGTGCAAACAATTATGAGAGGCATTATCCATTCGTCCGCGATGGGCTTGGCCTCCTGCTTGGGAAAAGCAGGATTTGACCTGAATTTTGCCTGCCGCTTTGGCTGCAGCAGGCATGTTTGAAGCTATTCGATGTCGAGGAATGCCTTATAGCACTTTTTCGCCATTTCGATATCGTATGTGGATGTGATCTCATATGGCGCATGCATGCTCAGTACGGCAACGCCTGAGTCTATTACGCTCATTCCATACCATGCTGCATATTTTGCGATGGTTCCACCACCTCCGACATCCACTTTTGCCATATCCGCCATCTGGAATGTCACGCCATTGTCATCCATGATCTTCCTGAGTTTTGCAATGTATTCAGCATTCGCATCGCTTGCACCGCTTTTGCCGCGGGATCCTGTATACTTGTTGAATACTATTCCTCCTCCAAGCTTTGAAGAGTTGTCCTCGTCATAGAGATCCATGTTCAGGGGATCAAGGGCGCTGTTTACATCACTTGAAAGCATATATGAATTCTTCAGTGCGCGCCTTACCCTGAGCGTTTCTGCGCTTCCAGTTCTCAGTGCAAGCTCCGAAACTGCGTTCTCAAGCAGGAGGCTGTCCATGCCGGTTGCACCGACAGATCCTATTTCCTCTTTATCAACAAGGAGGCAGCAGCATGTCCTCTTTGCATTCCTGTGCTCAAGGATTGCTTCAAGGCTTGTATAAGCACATACCCTGTCATCCTGGCCATAGCCTATTACCATGTCCTTCCTCAGCCCAAGGTATTTGGCTTTTCCTGCAGGAACTGCCTCCAGCTCTGCAGAGAGGAAATCATCCTCCGACATTCCATATTTCTCTTCAAGGATCCTGAGTACCGCATTCCTGCCTTCGCCTTTCTTGTCTTCCCTGTTCAGTCCGGTTACAAGATCGAGCGCTTCCCCAGGAATGAATTCCCCTGCAGTCTTTTTCATCTGTTCCTGGGCAATATGCGGAAGGATATCTGATATTGCAAATGTGTACTCATCATCATCTTCTCCCATTACAACAGGGATATTGCTTCCATCCTTCCTGCTGATGACTCCGTGTATTGCAATCGGCATTGTGACCCACTGGTATTTCTTTATTCCCCCATAGTAATGGGTATTGAAGTATACGATGCCGTTCTTTTCATAAAGCGGTTTCATTTTCAGATCCAGCCTTGGGGAATCAATATGGGCGCAGAGTATATTCATTCCGTTCTCAAGAGGTTCAGTTCCAATCTCAAACAGTGCAACTGCCTTTCCATATACTGAAAGGTAAACCTTGTCTCCAGGACTGAGCGTTTCAAAGTTTTCAATATCACGCCACCCATTCTTTTCCGCCAGGGCAATGATGCTTTTGACACATTCCCTTTCCGTCTTGTTCTCGCTGATGAATTTTATGTAGCTGTTAACTGTGTCTGACATGTTTCCTCCTTGTAAAAGTATAAACAAAACAAAAAGTGTGGAATAGAAGTATTTGTTCAAAATCTATGGTCAATGGAAGTTTTATAAAGTTAGCCGCCAGAAAACCGACAAGGCTAGTCCTTGAGGATGAAGGCGGCAATGATCATCTGATCTTATAATCGGCAAATACATGTCCACAGGATTGGCAGACATATGCCTCCGCCTTGTGTTCAAGAGTAAGAGGGCAAGATCCATCATTCCTGTCAGGCTTGAACATGACATTTGTGCTGATGGGCATGCTGCTTGAAGATATGACAGCTCCTTTGACCATAGCCTTGCCACATGTCGGGCCTTTCATCATTCGGTACCTCCGATGTTCGACTTCTGGTTTTCAATGTACCTTTTAACACTGTCTTCAGTAATGGCACCGACGCTTCCGTAATAGCAGCCACGGGACCAGAGACCGGAGCCCCAGAACTTGCGTTCCTTGAGCTTCGGAAATGCTGTGAAGATGTGGACAGCGGAAATCGACTTCAGCGTTCTTGCAATTGTCGATGGTGCTTCATCGGGAGAGGCTTCCAGAAAAAGATGCACATGGTCAGGCATCTCCTCTATGGCCTTGAGCGTCCAGCCATACTCGGCACAGGTCTGTGCCAGTATCGTCTTTGTCTCCACCTCGACAGCGCCTGTGAGTATGGGATGCCTGTACTCGGTACACCAGACGATGTGGTATTGTAGTGAGGAAACCGAATTATTGTTGCTTCTCATGTTGTCTCCTATTTTAAGGTAGGGTATGATTCTCATATGAGAAGGTCTATCACTGTTTTCCCCAATCTCTCTGACAAGGAAGTCTCCGCAATAGTGGAGACGAGGAAGCAGTATGCAAGGGCCTTCAACTTGTCGGCAGAGTGCCTCATCAATAACAGCAGCACATCCAAGAGGTTCCTTCATCAGGTCCAGTATGAGAGGATAAAGGAAGAGTGTCCGTCTCTTCCAACAGGACTTATACAGTGTGCAAGGGATGTCGCTGTGGAAGCCGTGAAGACCTGGAATGTGAAGAGGACAAAGCTGAAGCAGAGGAATCCGAAGAAAGCAGAGAATATGAGAAGGCCTTCGATGAAGGGGAAGTGCACGATGCGCTATGATGTGCGCACAGTCACGCTGCGCGGCTCTCAGCTCACATTCAGCACCTGTGACAGGAGGATAAGGACAATCATATCGATCCCTGGTTTCTTCACTGAGCGCTATCCTGATTCGGAAGGCTGGAAGCTGAAGGGAGCGAACATAGGCATAAACAGGAAAGGAAGGGTTTTCGTCAATCTCATCTATGAATGCCCTGATTACGATATAGTTGAAAACGATGGGAAGATAGTGGGCTTGGACAGGGGTGTCTACAACATTGTTAC
>CASFJV010000023.1 GCA_949295125.1 uncultured Spirochaetales bacterium | reverse complement strand
AGCTGGTTGTAAAGTATGCCAAGGACATACCATGCATCAGTATGGTCATAATCGAAGCCATCTATTGCCTCAAGCTCATAATCCCTCATCTCCGGAGCTTTTGAAAGTGAGTCGAGGACACCTTTTGTCTGTCCCCACCTTCCTATTGCAGAGCTCAGCCAGTGATATGCATCAGCATTTGGCTCAAGGGCAATTGACTCTTCTGCGAATGCCCTTGATTCCTCATAAAGGGCAAAGCGTCCATCCTTATCCCCTTCATCAAGCTGGTCTCCCTGGCTCAGGCGGTTCCTTGCCTCTCTCCAGATGATCTGGCTCTTTTCACTGTCACTTCCTGCCTCCGCTTCGGCCTGGCTCAGGTACTCTGCATCCTTTGCAAAATCCTCAAGCGTGTAGTAGAGGTAGTCGCTGTATTCAGGATTGAAAGCTGCAAATGCCTGGCTCAATGCGAGCATGAGTACGATCAGCAATGATAAACTCTTTTTCATTTTCTCCTCCAAAACTATCCTAGCATCTTCCTTATGATCTTTTCCTTCTTTCCATATGGAGCAGATCTGAGGGTAATGTCAATAATTGTCTTATGGTCAAGGATGCTTTTTTCATGGGAAAAGTCATCAAATGTCTTTTTTCCATGGTAGCTTCCCAGCCCGGATTCCCCAACTCCTCCAAAAGGAAGGTGGTGGCTTACAAGATGCATTATAGCATCATTGATGCATCCACCTCCGAAAATCAGTGAAGAATGTATCTTCTCTATATTCTTCCTGTTCTCCGAGAATACATAGAGTGCCAGTGGATGCGGCCTTTTCCTGATGAATTCAATCGCATCATCAAGGTTTTCATACTCCATGACGGCCATGACAGGGCCGAAAATCTCTTCCTGCATTACTGGGTCTTCAGGCTTTACAGGAAAAAGGATTGTTGCTCCAATCTTGTTCTTCTCCTCATCCGTTTTCCCCCCATAATAGACTGGAGATCCCTCAATCAGCCATTTAAGCCTTTCAAAATGGTGCCTGTTTATGATCTTTCCAAACTCGTCATTTCCAATCTGGTTTGAGGAATATGCTTTTTCAATTGCCTTTACCATCAGTGAAAGGAATTCCTTGCTCCTTGATTTATGAACCAGGAAATAGTCCGGAGCGACACAGGTCTGCCCTGCGTTGATGAACTTTCCGAAAGCAAGCCTTGATGCAGCCACATCAAGCTTTGCACTCTCGTCAATGATCACAGGGCTTTTGCCTCCAAGCTCGAGCGTCACCTTTGCCAGATCCCTTGCCGCCTTTTCTGCCACAAGGCGTCCTACATTCACGCTGCCTGTAAAGAAGATGTAGTCCCATTTGTATTCCAGGAGCTCTGCATTCACATCCCTTCCGCCTTCAAAAAGTGCAATGTACTCAGGTGGAAATGTGTCTTCTATAAGCGCTTTAAGGACTTTTGATGTCGCTTCGCTGTAACGTGATGGCTTGATAACCGCGGTGCATCCTGAACTTATGGCACCGATAAGTGGAACCAGTGTAAGCTGTACCGGATAGTTCCATGGTGACATTATGAGCGTGTTTCCCATTGGCTCCTTTATGATGTATGACCTCGAAGGGAAGTGGAGCAGGGCGGTCTTAACCCTCTTTTTCCTTGCCCATGACCTCACATGAGAGAGAGCATATCTTATCTCTGAAAGGACTATGCCGATCTCTGTAGCATAGCTTTCCGTCCCGCATTTCCCAAGGTCCTCCATAAGCGCCGCCCTGAGATCATCCTCATATTTATATATGGCAGACCTAAACCTCTTAAGGTACTCTATGCGGAATTCAATATCCCTGCTTTTTCCTGAAATGAAAAATTCCTTTTGCCTGTTGTATATCTCTTGAATTGTAGCCATGGCTTTTATTCTTACAATATCTGCAGATAGTGTCAATAAAAGCATAAATTATATGTGTCAATTTCTTGTCGGATTCGTGAAGGAAAAATCCTAATTATCAACAAAATTTCAACAAATGTATGATTTTGAACATATGTTTAAAATAATTTGAAAAAAGTGATTGAATTATCTGGTTTTGAAGTATTTTTTATTTTTATATTAGTTATAAGAAAAGGTTGAAAAAAATGAAGAAAGTTACGGGAACTATTCTAAGGTTTTTAATTCTGATAATCGTTGTCCTTCTCATGTTCTTTGGCCTCAGGGCTTATTTTTCGAACAGGGAAGTTGTGACATATACTGCACCGCTCTCGCCGGTAAGGACAGTAAAACCGGTTCTCTCCAGCATTGGCAAGGAGGTGACTTTCTCCGGCTATATAGAGTCTGAGAAGATGGTTCCGATCGTTCCGTTTGTGAGCGGTACTATCCTTGAGTACAGCATAGACCAGGGATCAGCAGTTGAAAAGGATGAGGTTGTCGCCAGGATAGACAGTGAACCGTACAGGCTTCAGGTGGCCCAGGCGGAGGCTCAGGCAACAGTCTATGAAAGCGCTTATGAGCGCGTGAAGAACCTTTATGAGGCAAATGCCGCAACACTTCAGGAGTTTGAAGGGGTGGAGGCACAGAGGAATGCTGCAAATGCACAGCTTGAGCTTGCCCAGCTTCAGCTATCCTATGCAGATGTGAAAGCACCTGCAGACGGGACTGTTGTGATAAACAAGGGTACTGTAGGCTCTGTTGCAACCAATACGGATTTCCTTGCTGTCATTGCAGACATGGACAACCTTATAGTCAACCTCAGTGTGTCTGCTTCATACTATGACCTGATAGTTGACAACCTTGACACCCTTGATATAACGGTCCGCGATACATCGCGTGGCATAGAGAGCAAGGCAAGTGTGGTCTCCTATGCACCATATATTGATCCGTTAAGCCGTAACTTCAACCTGAAGATCAAGCTGGAAAATCCTGAAAAGTTCACTCTCGGCTCCTCAGTGCAGGTGACTGTCATCTATGAGAATGCAGAGAATATCTATACGCTTCCGTCAAACGTTCTTAGGCTTGATGGAACCCTTTATTATGTTGAGGATGGAAAGGCAAGGCTCTTAAGCTATGAGCCGGAGACAATGAATGATGATTTCTTTGAAGCTCCAAGCGGAATGGAGGATGCCCTTTTCATCATTGAAGGGCAGAACAGCCTTTTTGATGGACAGAGCGTGAATGTGCTGGAGGACTCAGGTGAAAATATCTAGGTTCTCTGTAGAACATCCCGTAGTGATCGGGATGATACTGATAGCTCTTGCTTTCTTCGGCTTTGTAAGCATTTATGATGTCAATGTCGATTTCATGGGAGAAATATCACTTCCCCAGGTCTATGTGATTACGGCATACCCTGGAGCAAGCAGCCAGGATATTGAGGAGACAGTGATTGACGTGATGGAGGAGAACTTCGTCACCCTTGAGAACTTCTCAAGCATGGACAGCCAGGCAAGCAACAGCGTTGGCATTGTTATCCTTTCTTTCCAGGAAGGGGTTGATGCGGAGGATATGCTTCCTGAAGTGAGGAACAGGATCGACCAGATGATGAGCGATCTTCCTTCCGGCATTGCCGGCACCCCTCAGGCAATAGTAGGCGGAGCATCAATGCTTCCTATCTATTCATTCATCGTAAGGGCAGGGGATGACAGGGCAAACCTTACAAGCTATGTAAATGATACCCTGATTCCTGAGCTGACAAAGATTAATGGAGTCTCTACAGTCTCTGCTAGCGGAACCAATGAGCCTCAAGTTACAATCACACTCGATCTTGAAAGGCTCTCGCAGCTTAAGATCAGCGTTCTGCAGGTTTACCAGGTCCTTGCCTACAGCAATCTCTCCATGCCTCTTTCCAGCGGAGAGTATGCTGGAAGTGAGATATCCATCAGGTATGATGGAAACTATGACAGCCTGAGCGAGATAGAAAACCTCACAGTAGGGCAGGCTGAGAGTGGAATGCCTGTAAGGCTAAAGGATGTTGCAGACATCACCTTCGGCTATCCTGAAGACACTTATTACGTTACAAGCCATTCAGAGGATGTCGTCCTGATTGAAGTATCGAAGCGCAACGGTGAGAATACGCTGAGGATCATCCAGGAGATCAAGGACCTCCTCAGCAGTGAGAGCGGACGTTTTGACGGCGCAGTGCAGTTTGAGACCCTCAGCGATGACAGCCAGACCATTACACAGAGCCTTTCTACTGTAATAGAGTCCGGAGTCATGGGAATACTCATTGCAGTTATAGTAATCTTCGTATTCCTCAACGATCTCAGGGCAACCCTTACGATAGCCCTTTCCATTCCGCTTTCTGTATTCTTCACGTTCATCGGAATGAGGCTTGCAGGCATATCTGTCAACCTGATGAGCATCTCAGGAATCGTAGTGTCACTTGGAAGCATAGTAGATGCCTCCATCGTTGTCCTTGACCAGATATATAAGTTCTACCAGCAGAAGAAAGAGGATGGAACATTTCCATATACGGTGAACCAGTCAATTTTCCATGGAACGGAAATCGTGGATAAGTCAGTTATTGGAAGCAACCTTACAACGGTTATCGTATTCATACCTCTTGCCATGCTTTCCGGCATAGTCGGCATGATACTCTATCCAGTTTCAATGACATTCATGATTTCTATTGCTTCTTCCCTCATTGTCGCAATTATCTTCATTCCGTTCTTCCTGAAGAAATTCCTTCCAAAGGATGAGACTAAGAGGAAGCTAGAAAAGGAAAGTTTCATTGTAAAGGGACTGCACAGCGTGGAAAGGCTTTACAAGAAGCTTATAGGAGCATGCCTGGAACACAGCGGATTTGTCGTGTTCGCATCCGTTACTGTACTGCTTCTGACAGTCTACCTGTTCTTCTTCGTTGGCTTTGCTTTCATCCCATCGACTGATAACAGTGATTTCTATATTAACATCACATTCCCTTACGGCTATGAGCTTGATGATACGGATGCTGGGATGAAGAAGGCTGAGGCGCTGCTGCTTGAGAACGTTCCTGAACTCAGGACTTATGTAATGTACTCAGGAAAAAGCGGCGATACGTTTGATTTCAGCGGATCATCTGCAAACAAGGGAAGCATACATGCAGTGCTTGTGCCGGTTGCCGAGCGTGAAAGGGATATCCATGATATCATAAGGGATCTGCAGTATAAGATTTCGGCAATTCTTCCTGGAGCTACTGTACAGGTTAAGAATGGAGGATATGACAACCTCGTTTCATACGTCTCAGGCGGTGGAGGATATGGCCTGACTCTTGCTGGAGAAGACAGTGATCTCCTTTACAGGGAAGCTAAAAGAATTGAGGATTTCCTCAAGACAGATCCTGAAGTGCTGAGCACATCCATCAATTCAAACTACGATACGCGTACTGCAATACTCAATGCAAGCTATGAGAATATGTCAAATCTTGGCATTACAAGCTATGAAGCTGCCATGACCACTGCAATACTTTTCAACGGCATGGACAGCGGGCTTTTCAAGAATCCTGATGATGGCAAGAGCTATGGCATAAGGATCGAGAGCAATGTTGCAAATGAGCCGATCAGCCAGAGCATGCTGAACAGGATCCATATAATCAGCCAGGCAGGAAGCGATGTCTCCTTTGCTTCCATTGCTGATATGGACATAGAGACTGAACTGAGCCAGATCAACCATACGGACAGGCAGAGGACTGTTACTGTATCTGCACAGCTTGTAACGGAAAGCACTACAGCCATAACTGAGCGCGTAAACCAGTATCTGAGGGATAACCCGCTTGATCCGTCCATTACAACTTCAGAAGGCGGAATGGGAGAACTCCTTTCAGATTCCCTTATCCCTATGATTGAAGCAGGCATAGTAGGGCTCTTCCTTGTTTACATGGTAATGGTTCTCGTATTTGAGCGGTTCAAGCATCCACTTCTGATCATGCTTACAATTCCGTTCTGTGCAATTGGAGTCCTTCTTTCCCTCTCTGTATTCGGTTCGACAATGAACATGGTATCCATCATGGGTGTCATCACTCTCTTTGGAATGCTTGTAAACAACGGAATTATCCTTGTTGACTACATCAACCAGCTGCAGCAGGAGGGAAGGGATAAGAGGCTTAAGGAAAGAGGAATAGAGTATGACAGCGTAGATGGATCGTTTGGACTTCTGCCATATGATGAAGAGCTTTCAATGATGAAGGAGAATATAAAGGAAGGCACGACAAGCCGACTGCGCCCGATCCTGATGAGCTCTCTTACCACTATTTTAGGGGTTATCCCGATGGCAATTGCACGAGGTGAGGGTGCCGAGGTCTATGCACCTCTTGGACAGGTTATCATGGGAGGGCTTACTACAAGCACTTTCATTACTTTGATTATCATGCCTATCTTCTATTTCAGGAGTGAAAGAAGAAGGATGAATAGGAAATATAACATGAAGAGGAGGGGAAAATGAAGAAATTCTTACTGCCCATAATATCTATATTATTAATATTCACTTCCTGCTCTTATACTTTTTACGGGGGAGTGACTGGCTCTGTAGCAGATGCAGAGACAGGTAATCCGATTGATGATGTCCTTGTTGCGCTTTATACGGATGAGACGGCAAGGGATGAAGATTTCAACGACTACGACGAAGAAAACCATAACTTCACTCCATCCAGGCAGATTGCTGTTGCTAAGACAACAAATGGACAGTACTCCTTCTCTAAGTTCTACTGGAATACAAATGATTCAGACTTCGGAAAGGATGCTGATGTGACGAATGTCTACCTGAATTTCTACCATAAGGATTATGGAATCGTAAAGAGTGATAAGATATTTACAATCTCAAGCGAATCCACAAGCCAGCTTGGAACAACTGAGATGAAAAGCATAATAGATACCTATACCTATAATGTTAATTTCCTGGAAGTTACTGGCAGTGAAAGCAGCCTGGATACAGCCAGACTGGATAGCTCAATTCAGTTCAGGTACAGCTATAAAGACTACAGAGGGGTAAATCAGGTTCAGGATGCAGTTGCAACAGGAACATTCCCTATAACAGTTACGTACTATAATGACGGTAAGACCACTGAAATTCCTTCTGTAACGCTTTCCAGTATTGAAAGCACTAACAAGGAAGTGAAGGGTACTGAAACAATTGACCAATTTACAAGAGTAAGCATTGAAGAAGGCTCACTTACTGATGCAACAAAAGATGTAGTGTTGAATGCTTCTGGTGTCCTGAGCCAGTCTGACAATATTTACTTCAAGAAGAATTACTTCACTATTTCCATTTCAGGACAGGTTATTGAAAGTTCTGACTCTGTTAATGGTATCAATAACGTTGCGGTTTCTTTATCTGAATCGGATGATAAAATTTCATTTTCTTCCACGCCACAGGCAGTTTACACTCATAGCGAATCTGGAGTTGGTGAAAACAGGCTTAGTGGTATTTTCTCCGGGCTTGGAAGTGATATTGTGATTTTCATTGACGACAGCACTTCATATCCGGTAAAGGCAAAAGTTAATGTTTCTGCAGGGATTGAGGAAGCAACACCTGTTGGATTAGATATAAACAGCAATCAGAGTGACTACAGCATCACGCTAGATGTAACTACAACATGATAACAAGGAAAGCATAATGGCAAAGAAGAAATATATTCTATCATTAATTATTCTTCTTTTCTCCTTCTCTCTATTTGCAGAACCATATAGCTATGAGGATTTGCTTTCCATCATGAATGCAAACAATCTTGAGCTGAGGAATCAGGATGAAGTCATAAAGCAGGCTATGCTGGATGTCAAGGATGCTAAGGCAAATTACTCACCTACGATTGATCTCACTCTTTCGGGGACATATATGGTGAATCCTCCGATTGATGATATAACAATATCTACTGATGACATTCTTGGATCATACGGGCAGAACCTTGGCATTCCAAACAGCTATGTCACAGTCTATGATGGGATGGAGAACACCTTATACATGGCTTCCCTCAACATCACCCAGCCGATATTCACATGGGGCAAGATCACGAATGCTGTCAAGCTTTATGACAAGATCGTTGAAGTGAGGCAGCTTGAGAAGGAAGATAAGATAAACAGCTTATCTGTAGAGCTTGAGGGATACCTTGGCGGACTCTACTATGCAAATGAAATCCTATCTAACCTTGAAAAGGCCGGTAAGGATGCTGACAAGCTCATAGAGATAGCAGAAAGCGGTTATGAGAACGGTGTAATGCTTCTCAGTGACTATAATGAAGCACGGCTTTCAAAGAGTGAGCTTGATATGGCAAAAACAGAAGTGGAGGTCCAGATAGCATCACTTCTCGACAGCCTAAGGAAAGCTACAGGGATTGCGGATCTGGCTTTTGAAGATATTTCATATACTCCTGATACCGAGCATTACATGGAAATTGCAAAAATGGACAGAACCGATCTCAGGGCCAGGGCCGTAAGCAGTGCTAACAGCAATATAAGGATGGCAAGCCTTGGAATAGAGGCAGCTGAGTTTGGAGAAAAGATTGCAAAGGGAAGCATCTACGGAAAACCTGATATAGCTCTTCAGGCATCCCTTGGCTATGGCGGCTCAAGATTTCCGTTCATAGAGAGCAACTGGACAAGAAAAGATGATTACAGCCTCAACTTCACTATCGGGCTGCAGACAACGCTCTGGGATGGTGGAAAAGTCCTGAACAACATCAACAGGATGAAAAGCCAGGTGGAAACTTCGGGCATAACACTGGAAAATGCCAAGACTGAACTTTCAATGGCTCTTGAAGAGAACTTCAGGACCATAGACCTTGCGATTTCCAGGATTGACTACTATGAGACAAAGGCAAGCGTACTTAATGATGAGCTTACGACGCTGAACAGCCAGAAGGAGTTAGGCTACAGCTCAGAAAGCGATATCCTTCAGAAGAATATAGAAATCTGCCAGAACAGCATTTCCCTGCTTCAGGAAAGGGCAAACCTCATGCAGGGAGCACTTGCAGTAGAGTACATAGCTGGCCTTAGATAAGCATATTGCCGCCCTTCTACGGGGCGGTAGCTTTTATTTTTTCCTTTCTTCTCTTCAGACAATTGACAAACAGCTGAAATACAATTATTACAATTCGGCTATGGACACAAACATGACCAAGGGCTCGGCATTCCGCCTGATGCTCCTTTTTTCGATTCCACTTTTAATCGGCAACGAATTCCAGCAGTTCTACAGCATGGTGGACACCATAATTGTTGGACGTTTTGTAGGCATTAATGCGCTTGCGGCTGTTGGCGCTACAGGAGGCTTTTCCTTCATGGTAATAGGTTTTGCCCAGGGCCTTACAATGGGATTTTCCGTAATAGTGAGCCAGCGCTATGGGGCAAAAGACTATGATATGATGAGAAAAGCCTATGCAATGAGCATTCTCTGCTCCCTTGCAGCATCTGTTATTGTCTCATTATTCTTTGCTGTTTTAAGCATGCCGCTTTTGAGGCTTATCCAGACGCCTGAGAATATAATAGGGGATGCAAACCTGTATATAATAACTATCTACATCGGGCTTGCCGCACCAATATACTACAACCTCTTTTCATCTGTCCTAAGGGCTGTAGGTGATTCCAAGAGTCCGCTCATCTTCCTCCTCATTTCCAGCGTGCTGAACATTGTCCTTGATCTTTTCTTCGTGATAGTTGTCCCCCTTGGATGCCTTGGAGTAGCGGTTGCAACTATCATTTCCCAGGTTATCAGTGCAATTCTGTGTTATCTGTATATTATCTGGCGCTACCCGATGTTCAGGCTCCGCAAGTCTGACATGAAGATTGATTTAAGGCTTTGCTGGAGGCTTTTTGCAATTGGGCTTCCCGGTGCCCTGCAGTTTTCCGTATGCGCTATCGGAGTTGTGATAGTCCAGGCTGCTATAAACGGGTTTGGATCTGATATCGTAGCAGCATACAGCGTCGGGACAAAGATTGAGACGGTAATTACCGTTGTTTTCCAGGTACTTGGAATGGCTCTTAGCACATATGCAGGACAGAATCTCGGAGCTGGAGATCTTAAAAGGGTCCGTCATGGCTTTAATGTGGCATTCCTAATGATGGTTGGTGCCACTCTGATCACAATGGCTCTTGCATATTTCATTGCAGAACCAATGGCATATATCTTTGTAGACAGGGATACAACCGATCCTGCCATAATTGAGAACTGTATTTTCTATGTCAGGAACATCTCGTATTTCTTCCTGTTCCTTGGACTGATCTTCATATACCGTACAGGATGCCAGGGGCTTGGCTCCGGTGCAATTCCAATGATAAGCAGCATCTCTGAAGTGATTGCAAGATGCATCGCGGCTTTCACCCTTCCAGGATTATTGGGATATCTTGGGGTGGTTCTTGCAAGCCCGCTGGCCTGGGTGGCTGCAGGCATTATCTGTCCTGTATGCTATTTCATATATATAAGGAGGCTTGAAAGGCGTTTTGATGGGCATAAGTCTGCATTATCAAACGCATGATAGAAGATACTTGGCTTCTTATACTTAGCTGAATGCAATGCATTTAGACGGAAATTGCATTATAATTTCTTTTAATATAATGCTTAAGATAATCAAATGAGAAAGTGGTGAAGTTTTTTCTTAAAACCTGTTGACACAGTTATTTGATTTTTGATAATTTCTTATACGTTGCATTTGGGCCGCTAGCTCAGTAGGTAGAGCAACGCCCTTTTAAGGCGTGGGTCATTGGTTCGAATCCAATGCGGCTCACGTTAAAATGTCTCCTTCGTCTAGTGGTTAGGACAACGGGTTTTCATCCCGTCAACACCAGTTCGATCCTGGTAGGAGATGTTCATAGGCCATCTGGTAAAACAGATGGCTGATTTTTTTTACAGTACTGTGTTCAACAGATAATACGTAAAACCTGAAAACATCCCATATATTAATACATATATAATAGTTCATACAAAAGGGGAATTCATTGAAATTTCTCTTTGAATTTGAGACAGCAATATTAGAAATCATAGGATGAAAATAATTCTTTACAACTTGCCAATGTGTGGTAGAATTATCATTACCTCACTTAAGAAGTGGGCAGGAATTCTTCAATTTTCTTAACAGACAAAGGAATTGAAAAATTATTTAGCCTTTTAAATTCTCATAACTAAATAAGTTAGTGAGAAATGCTGTTTTGTGTTTAAAAATTTTTGAAAAAAAATGGAAAAAGTGATTGACAGTTATGAGTGAAAAGGGCTAAAGTGTCATAGCGTGCTGAGAGGCACAGACGAAGTTTTTTTAAGATCTAAAGCGCATGGGAAGAGAGAGAAGGAAGCGGATGCTTCCTGTCAATTCGAATAGAAGAACAACAAATGGCAAATTAAAAGTCAGATGGTTCAAGCGAGCTTGGCAGGAGAAAGACTAAAGTTGGAAAATAGGTCCCAGTCTTCGGACTGGGGCATTCGATAACGGAGAGTTTGATCCTGGCTCAGAACGAACGCTGGCGGCGCGTTTTAAGCATGCAAGTCGAGCGAATGGGACCCTTCGGGGTCACGGAAGCGGCGGACGGGTGAGTAACACGTGGG
>CASFJV010000022.1 GCA_949295125.1 uncultured Spirochaetales bacterium | reverse complement strand
TTCTTGCAAAGGATTACATCTTCTGGCCCTTCTGCAAGGACTGAATACTGGCTATCGTTGAAAATCTTTCCATTCCTGTTAATTGTCAGCTTCCTGGAAACAAATGTCTTTCCGATTATGAATGATTCAACTGTCTTTCTGAACTGTTCTACCTGCTCTTGTCGGGAAAGTCCTCCATCAAGCCTGAAGAACGGAGGAATGGGCAATCGTTCCATAACTTCCTTGGGGCTATGTCCTTGGGAAATGAACGTCTCAATGATCGTCGAATACTTCTGTGTAAACAAAGCAGCAACAAGTGCATCCAACGCATGATGCCGATGATCAGTACGATCCTTCTTGTCAACATATTCAGAATCACTATCCACTCCAAGTGCCTCAGCAAGGGAATTACTGATACCGTTCAGATGCCAAGCTCTTCTGAGGATAGCTGTCTCGCTGCCTCTTATCGTCCTGACTGCTCGCAATCTATCATCCGGCATATACAGCGATTGCAGATAGCGGCATGTAACCCTAGCAATATAAGCATTATCAGGAGCGAAGCGAGGACTGAATGAATTATTGTCAAGATATTCACGATAGTGCTCTTCCGTCATCTGGAAATTCCGTTTCTTCCTCTCTGAAAAACCTACTTCGTCAATGTACTGCTCAATCTGCCCCCATAGCTTAACGTCTGAACTGAAGGCCACATAAGGTATTCTTTTTGCCTTCTTTGTTTCATTGCAGGTCTTATGGGCGACAACAAGGTTATCAAAAGAAGAATCACCGGTGTCATCGACCGGCAGTATGTGATCAATATCAACATTATGTGAAGTAACATCACTTACGCTGATTGTCCTCAGGCAATATGGACACTTGAATTTCTGTTCCTGAAGCAGCTTGAATGTCTTGATAAATTTCTTTCCAAGCCCATTTGGCTTACAATATTTTTCAAAAATCCTTTTATTCTCTTTCTCCTTTTTGCTGTTATCCTTCGACATTTGCTCTCGTGCTTCCATACCGACCTTGAGATCCCTTGCGACCTCTACGCAGATGCTTTCTGGTTTCCTGCCGAAGATATCAATGATCTCATTCATAACCTTACGGAGTTCATTCAAGGCCTGATGCACAACTGGGTTGGCAATTCTGCCATACATTGCCTCATCTTTATTCGTACATGGCATTGTGAAGCCTTTACCCTGCCTTCTTTCTTCAAATGCATGATGCCATGCCTTCCCCATAAGAGCCTGAGTAGAAGCAGGAATAACCATCCCATAATAAGGCAGATAATCATATACAATGTCATTGTCTGCATGATCTCCAAGGGCACCATCCTCAACAGCCTTGATCTCAGCTTCCTGATAGCTCAATCCATACTCCTTGATATATCCAAGGATCACCTTCATTGCTGAAAGACCAACTGGGGCGTACCCATCAATGATTGAATCGATTGTTGAGGCATCTGCAGACTCTGAATCAGAAAAACCAAAACGCTCCTTCAGCAGAATCTGAAGTTTCCTGTCATCAGGGCAATTCACATAAAGCGAAAGGTATTCAAGCCTGTCATTTTCCGCAAGACGCGCAAACCATGGACGATCCTCAAGATCCCGGAATCTGAATCCCTGTATCTTCTGGGTTTTCTTCGTAACACCCTGAAGGATAACTTCCTTGCACTTCGAATATTCTGGGAACAAGTACCTGAATCCTGCTGCAGAGATATCCTTTCCGGATCTAAGCTCATCAAATAGTCTTTCCTTTTCTTCCTGCGAAAGGCATTTCCGACATTCAACAAATCTGTTACCGCAGGATTCTTCTACAACAACACGTACATTATTAACTGCTTCCCAAAGCCGTCGTTCCTCATTGATGAATGCTGCTTTAGGCAATTTCTGCTCCTGCGGGAAATAAGGACAATTTCCTGCTTCAGGAACAAGTTTCTCATTCTCAAAAAGAATGCAATCCTTTATCTCTTTGATATATGCTTCATCAAGGATCTCAGGATAGAATTCCTTCTGGGTTGCAAGAAGCCGATTGAGTTCCTTCTCGATAATATCCCTTGTTGGCAAAGGAGTTTTCTCGCTATACCCCAGCTTATTCCTGAAATTTGTCTTATGCTTTTCCTTTGAGCTATACAGGACTTCAATAAAGGTATCAAGATGCTCTGTTTCTGCAGTTTGTTTCGTCAGTGCGAGCCTCTCTCCTTCATCCTTATCCGCTTCGTCCTTTTCACTGAACAATGATCTGACAGATGAAGCTCCTCTATGCCCAGCAATATGGTACAGCACCATGCCGAGCTCCGGTAATGAAAGACGTTCTGACAATCCTGAAAGCCGAAGCTGATACACATCCTTCCGCAACTCTGTTTCAGAAAAACGAAGTCTAAGGGGATCTGTGGACACATCCTTTGCAAAAGGAAGCATCAAGCCACGGCTACCAAGGAGTTTCCACAGTTTCTCAAGTCGATGGGCTTTATGTCGTATCGCATTGCGCTGGCCTCTTTTCTGTCTCCTTTCCTGAGCACCCTCTGATGAGGGGAATACCCTGCTTGAAGCGAAAACTAGATCAGAAGGACATAGATCACCATCCTTATCTGGCTCAAGTGCTACTATTCCCACCCCAATGGAACCTACTCCCATATCCAGCCCCAGCCTATACGGCCTTCCATTAAGACGGGTCCTTATTTCTTCCGCATAATTCTGATAAGAATGTGACTTAGCCTTGTCCATCAAAACCTCCTAACAATAACAATAGCCTGATATTGTCCATTTTACGCCAAAATACTTCAGAAAATGTGAATAAACTCACAGGGAAGAGAAATAATCTTGCCTCCCGCAGTGAACTTCCTTCATTCCCTGCACGATATCAAAAGGTGGAGGAAAACATGAAAGACTATGGGATAATCGCGTTGGCAACAGCTGCAGGCACGGTGATCGCAGGCATTCCCGGCCTTCTTGCAGGAGGCTTTGGAGCGCTGGTTCTTCTGGGATCAAGGAGGTCAAGATGAAAGCAGTGGATTTCATACTCAATGGGGGTCTTATGGGACTAATGAGTGGATTCGATCACAGGAAAGAAGGACATGTCTATGGATTTGAGGATCTCAACGATGCTATCAAAGCCACGCTGCCTTGCCTGAAGCTGATCGGATCGGCAGCCAGGTTCCTTGCAGGGCTGATCTGACTGCTTTCCCATGATGCTGCCGCAGATGCGGATTATTGCATTATCCATCCGGTGGTGTGACAATCATAGGCATGGAAGCGATCAGGATCGATAACGGGACATGGCGTATAGAGGATGGATTCGTAAGATGCTTCCTCATCGAAGGACGCAGCAGGGCACTGCTTGTTGACACTGGCGCAACTGGCGATGAGGCGGGACTGATTGCCCGGAATCTGACAGATCTTCC
>CASFJV010000021.1 GCA_949295125.1 uncultured Spirochaetales bacterium | reverse complement strand
TCAGCTATTCAGGATCGGCTTTCCGGGGCAGAATATGAGAATTTCCTTTACGACATTACAGGTTCGACCAGCTGCAGGGATATGACGGACGATCAGTTATCCCATGTAATATCGATTCTTAATGGGATAAGGCTGGATGGAGAATCTGAAGCCAGAAAGAAGGCATGGAAAGCTAAAAGGAAGCTGATTTCCATAATAAGGAGCCAAGCATCTAGGCTCTTTGGAAAATCTGCACAGGTTCGTGTTGATGGCTTTTGCGATAAGTGCATCGGAAAGCCCTTAGAAAGGCTGGATGAGACTGAATTAAGAAAGGTTATAGGATGGCTAAGAAGGTTAGAAAAAAGAGAAAAGGCTAAGAGGTATACTGAAGGAGGACAAAATGGATAAGGCAATGTATCAGAAGATCATGGATAGCGTATCAACCAGCCTGTTGCACTTGCTGTCCAGTGCAGTTCTGCTGATGCTGCTATGGCTGATAATGCCTATTAAGGCTAGCGTGGTAGCAGTGGCAGCCGCAAACATATTCAAGCATGCTTTTTGCTGGATCTGCTGGAAGAGGATATGTAGAAAGGGCATGGTCTTCGACATATTGGGAATCGTACTGGGAGCCGCCATGGTAGTGGTTCTTTCATGAGGAGGAAGAAATGATTAAGGAAATTGATGGAGTTAAGTATTATTTAAAAAGTGATGGAACACTTGTTCCAGAGTCTCAGGTCAAGGATATCGATAAGCTGAGGGATCAGACTATCTTAGAAGCCGCTGAAAAGCTTCAGTCCCTGAAGACTGTAATGATAAGGACAAAAGAAGAGGTTCTCGATGATATTGATGCTTTCCTTGAAGCTTCTGCAGAGCAGTATGGAGTGAAGCTTGGAGGAGAGAAGGGCAACCTGTCATTGACAAGCATTGATGGGAATGTCCGCATCGAATATAAGAGTACGGAGAGCCTGACATTCAATGAGCAGATATCAATAGCAAAGGAACTCATAGATGAATATCTTGATGATCTTACAAAGGATTCCAAGCCGGAGCTCAAGACTATCGTATCATCTGCATTCCGCCTACGCCAGGGACGTGTAGATGTGAAGAGCGTCTTGAAACTCCGAGAACTCAATATTGATGATGATCGCTGGAGACAGGCTATGTCAATCATAGATGATGCAAAGCAGGTCATTACATCCAAGAAGGCACTCAGGCTATACATCAGGAACAAACTGACAGGTTCTCTTGAGTTCCAGCCGTTCGATCTGAGCACCTTATGATGAGGTGATCAATGGATTATACACCAGATCTTTTTTCAGGATTTACCGATTCAGAAAGCCATTATAACCTTTCCCTGCTGGACTATTATGCCCAGCAGGGTTTCCTGTTTCTTACTACCAAACAAGTTCAGGCCGTGCTGCATAAGACATACGGGCAGATCCGGTATGCCATATTCAGCTATGAACTCGATGCATTCATAATTGCTGGCGATTATCGAATGACCATCCAGGCAGTACGATCCTATATGGAAGGACAGCAGGAAGAGTATGAAGAGCTTTATCACTACCTTATGAGCAGAAGGGAACTTTCTGGCGTTTATGCGGCAGCAATGGGCTATGATCTCTCTGCTGTAGTTAAAGCTATAAAAACTAAGCGCTATCCAATTACAGCAATAGATGGAATCCTGGAGAAGGATGAAACATACAAATATGACAGCCTGCCAAGTGGACGCACTGTGATAAGGGACTATTATGATATAGATTCATTAAAGCTTCCTAGTGAGGCTATGATAAGTGGCTGGGCTGAGCTGTTACGGATCCCTGCTAATAAGCTTACAAACGATTTAAAAATCGATGATCCCTTTTTTTTAATACCGTTTAAAACAGTTAAAGAGTATTTGGTTTCCAGAGAGTTTGTGAACTTGAATATACCTATCATAGAGGGTAGTTCGCAATCCGATAAAATTGATGATGTTCAGTTGGAATTGTTCTAAAATAACACGTTAAAACATGGAAAGAAATATTTAAACAAAGATAAAAATTGTCAAAATTTCTGGATTTCGTTTCAAAATGGCGGATTTTTTGCTCAAAATTTCCGAATTGTACATCATGGCACTTACTGGCCACAAGTCAGCCGAGATGCTTCTCCGCTATACCGACCTCA
>CASFJV010000020.1 GCA_949295125.1 uncultured Spirochaetales bacterium | reverse complement strand
ATCTCCTTTATATTCCTTATATCCAAATCAGCCTCCAAGGTATGCCTTTCTCACATCATCGGAATTCAGGAGTTCAGATCCTGTCCCCTCAAGCTTTATCTTTCCGTTCTCAAGAACGTAAGCATAGTCACAGATTGACAGTGCCTTCTGCGCATTCTGCTCAACAAGGAGGATTGTGATTCCGGATTCCTTGATCCTCTGGATGATGTCGTAGATCTGCGAAACGATTATGGGAGCAAGTCCCATGGATGGCTCATCAAGAAGGAGGATTTTCGGATGTGACATCAACCCCCTGCATACTGCAAGCATCTGCTGCTCTCCACCAGAGAGCGTTCCAGCAAACTGGTTCCTCCTTTCCCTGAGGATCGGGAAAAGATCATACTGCATTTCAAGATCCTTTCTTATCTGGTTCTTGTCTGAAAGATATGCCCCGACAAGAAGATTGTCTTCAATAGTCAGGCCAGAGAATGTCCTTCGTCCTTCCGGAACATGGATAACACCCTTCTGCACCACCTTATATGGCTTTTTAGGCAGCTCTTCACCCTCAAACTCTATAGTTCCCTTCAATGGTTTAACCAGAGCACTCACAGCTTTGAGAAATGTGGATTTACCAGCACCATTGGCTCCGATAATGGAACATACCTCACCCTTGCGGACCTCGAGACTGACATCCTTCAGAGCCTCAATATGCCCATAGTTTACGCTGAGATCCTTGACTTTCAACATTACTTCATGACTCATTTTCCAGCTCCTAGATAAGCCTCGATAACGGCCTGGTTATGCTGCACTTCCTCTGCAGTGCCTACAGCTATCGTCTCTCCGAAATTCTGAACATGGATCAGATCTGAGATGCTCATTACAAGTTCAAGCCTGTGCTCGATAAGCAGGATGGCAAAACCGAATTCCTTTGAAACCTTTTTAATCAGTTGAGTCAGCTCATCCACTTCAGTAGGGGTAAGGCCTGCAGCAGGCTCATCAAGCAGAAGGACTTTTGGCTCACACATCAGAGCTCTTGCTATCTCGACCTTTCTCTGGCTTCCATAAGGAAGGTTCTCCGGACGTTCATCCTTTAAATCTGCCATACCGACAACTTCAAGATATTTCCTTGCAAGCTCCCTTCCCCTCTTTTCCTCCTTCCTCCTTGCCGGAGTAGGAATAAGGCCGCCGAAAACAGAGTACTTGCTCTGGGGATCGAATGCACAGAGCACATTCTCCTCGATGGTCAGGCCCTTGAATATCCTTATATTCTGGAATGTCCTTCCAATTCCAAGCCTTGTGATCCTGTACTGTGGAAGCTTTGTGATATCTTCCCCATCAAGGATTACAGAACCTGAGTCAGCCTGGTATACACCTGAAATCGTATTGAATATCGTAGTCTTTCCAGCTCCGTTAGGACCGATTATTCCGTGGATTTCACCGGCATTTGCTTCCAAAGAGAAGTCCACTATGGCTTTTATGCCTCCAAAATTCTTCTTTATGTGTTTTATTTCCAATAATGCCATATCAGTTCACCTGCCCTTTTCTCTGCTGCTTGTTAAACTTCTTCAATGCCCTCTTGATATTCCTTGGAGTAAGTTCCCATTCACCGAACACTCCGCTAGGCTTGAAGTTAAGGATGAAGATTACCAGCAGGGCATAAACGATTGTCCTGTACTTGTTCAATGCCTGCATGTACTGCGGAAGGAATGTAAGGAATGCTCCACCGAAAATAGAGCCAGTCAGGCTGTTCACTCCTCCGAAGAATACCATGATTACCCAGTCGGCAGATTTCTTCCATCCAAAATCTGTAGGTCCGACATATCCGACATAGAATGCAGAGAGGCATCCAGCAAGTGCTGTCATGGCACAGGAGAGGAGGAAAGCAATCATCTTGACCCTTGATGTGTTGATGCCCATTGCCTTTGCGGCAAGTTCATCGCTCTTTATTGCTATGCACTGCCTTCCGTACTTGCTGCTCTTGAAGAATGCTGTGAGCGCTATTGCTATGATGGCAACAGCAAGAGCGAACCACACGGTAACCTTCCTTGGAATCCCAATAAGTCCGAATGCCCCTCCCGTATACTGGCTGAGCAGAAGGATCAGCTGTGCAATGGACTCGCCAAAACCAAGTGTGACAAGTGAGATGTAGTCACGCTTAAGCCTTACAACAGGAAATCCAATTATATAGCCGATGACAACGGCGAATATGATTGCAATTATGAATGCAAGGTACATATTGACGCCGAAATTGAGAACCAGCAGGCCGGAAACATAGGCACCTATTGCCATGAATGCAGCAGAGCCTAAAGAGAACATGCCCGTCAGTCCCGTCAGGATATATATTCCGCAGACAGAAACAAGTGTTATGCAGACCTGAGCTAAAACATATAAAAACAGATTCATCTCCTACCCCCTTATGCCTTTTCCTGTACGTTGCTTCCAGCAATTCCCTGAGGGCGTACAAGAAGGAATACAAGCATTACGGCAAATGATGCGATTGTTGCCCAGCCTGATCCCATTGTGCTTAGGAAGATAGCCTCCATAATTCCGAGGAGCATAGCACCTATTACAGCTCCCGTCAGGCTTCCAAGCCCTCCTATTACGGATGCTATGAAGCCCTTTACAACGAGGCTTCCCATTGTAGAAGTCAAAGTATACTTTATTCCGAGGAAGCAGCCTGCAAGACCACCGAATATTCCGGATATCACAAAGACTGCCTGAATTATCAAAGTTGCATTGATTCCCATAAGCTGAGCTGTATCCCTGTCGAAGGAAACAGCACGGATTGCCCTTCCAATACGTGTCTTCTGTATGATGAAGGCAAGAACCAAAAGAGCAGCTACGCTTATCAGGAGCATGATTATATTCTCTTTTGAGATAACAGTTTTCAGAAATTCAACTGTTGGAGTTTCAAAGAAATTAGGATAGACATAGAAGTTTGTTCCTGTCTTAAGTGTAACCAGTCCCTCATACAGCGATCCAAGCGTGATCGATGAAACGAAAAAGTAAGTTGAGGGTGAATGGTTTTTCAAAATTCTTCTGAATCCGATGAATTCTCCTATCAGGCTGACCACAGCACCGGCAAGTGCAGAACAGATGAGAGTGGCTGTGAGTCCCCATCCTTTTGAGGCAACGAGGAAATAAGCGACGAATGCAGATACAGTCATCGTTGCGCCATATGAGAAGTTGGAGAATTTCAAAATATTGTATACCAAGGCAAAGCCTATGGCTATCAAGGCATAAACGGTTCCGGTGGAAATACCGTTTATCAGAATCTGAAATGACATGTTGCTATTCCTTTGGAGCACGGGCTTTCAGGAAGAAAGCCCATGCAAAATGTTAGTTTTTAGTTAGATGCTGGATACTGTTCAAGCATTACTGGTGTTGTGCCATCGTACTTATACATGAACATCGGTGTTCCGATGACAGGCATATGAGTCTCTGGATCCATCTTGATCAGGCCTGTATAGCCATTGTATTCAGCTGTTTCGAGAGCCTGGGCAATTGCTGCTCCGTCAAGTCCCACTTCTCCAATAACCTGGGCTGCCATCATCATCGAGTCATATCCGAGGAAGTACTTGTTTGGAGCACCTACATCAGTGCATCTTTCTGCGATAGCTGCTGCTGTTCCCTCTTCATATACGTCAATGTTGTTGATGTAGTAAACGTTTGAGCAGTCAGCACCAACCTGTGTATTGAATGCAGGAGCGCCATCAAGTCCAGTTATGATTGCACCCTTGAATCCAAGCTCATCACATGCTTTCTTGATGAGAACAAGTGGAGCAGTATAGTTAGGGCAGTAGATAGCATCAACTCCGGAACTGATAATAGGCTGGATGAGTGTCTTGATATCTGTCTCCGTGGAGTTGTATCCGATGATATTGCCATCTTCAATTACTCCACCGTTAGCGCGGACAGTTTCGATAAACGGATCAAGCAGTGATACTGAGTATGAGTTATCCTGTGTGTAGAATACTCCAAAACTGTTGAAACCGTTCTTCATAGCAAACTCAGCCATGATCTGTGCCTGTACAACTGTTGATGGCTGTGCGCAGAAGAGATAGTCATAGAGGTTGCCGTCATTATCTGTATAGCATGTAGGATCAACAGCAAAAGTGATCATTGGGACATCATAGCTTGCAGTTGTAGCTTTCAAAGCAGAGACAATGTTTGCAATAGGTGGTCCAAAGAGGAAGTCAACCTGGTCTACTGTAACAGCCCTGATATAAGCAGCAATAGCTGTATTTACGTCGCCTGCAGTATCGTACTCAATGTACTTGACTTCTGCTCCATTGATTCCGCCTTGAGCATTGATGTCTGCAATAGCATCTTCAACTCCCTTCTGGACTGATTTTCCGAGAGTTGCTGTAGCACCTGTAGTGTCCTGCAGGATACCGATTGTGATAGAACCAGAAGCTCCGCCCTGTTCTCCTGCTCCATTTGCAAAGACTGCCGTCACCATGCAAAGAGAGATAACGATTGCGAGGATTTTCTTCATATTTCACTCCTTTTTCTAGTATGGAAAGGACCATGATTCAACATCATGGGAACGTGCCCATGATTTTATGATACAACATATCTGGAATATTGCAAGCAAAAACTGAGCTATCGATAAAAAAATATAAAGATTAAATTGAGTTAGATAAAGAGAAATTACTTCACGGTATCTCTTATAAGAAGAACAGGTTCAAAAACATACTCTTTATCAGCATTTGGAATCTTATTTTCGATCATATCTATGAGAATATCGACCGCTCTTTTCCCCATTTCCTTAAATGGCTGACTTATAGAAGTAAGGCGCGGTATAAATAACTCAGATATAGGAACGTTATCATAGCCAACCACGGAAATGTCTTCTGGTATCCTTATTCCCATCTCCCTTAAGGCATGGATTGCATCTACAGCCAGATTATCACTTGCACAAAAGAGCGCATCAATCTCTATTCCGCTTCTTATCCTCTCGGGAACTATTTTAGTAGCGATCCTGTCAGATCCGTCATAACCATGCCATATTAAATCCTGCCTGACTGCAATTCCATGTTTTTCCAGTGTTTCAATATAGCCCTGAAGCCTGTCCTCATACAGTTTCAGGTATTCCTGCCCCTGCAGATATGCTATCTTCCGCTTTCCTTTTTCAATGAGGTATTCCACCCCCATCTCTGACCCCTTCCTATTGTCAAGGATTACGGATGGCGCAGAGCTTCCATCAGTCCTGAGAAGATTGACACATGGTATTCCAGCTTCAACAGCCTCACGGATCTCAGTATTCTCATTTCCATCATTTAAAGCAGTTGAGAATATGAAGCCATCTACGTTGCGGCTCTTCAGTTTCCTGACATACTCCTTGGCTATTTCCTTATCCTCCTGCACATCGCAAAGGAGGATTGTATATCCCCTCTTCCTGCATTCAGCCGTAATGGCCTGGATTATTGCAGGGTATATCATGATCTCGATATTCGGAACAAGGAAAGCTATGGTCTTGCTCTGCCTTGTCTTAAGCCCCTTTGCAAAATAGTTGGGCTGGAAATTCAGGGATTTTGCACAGGCAAGTATCTTCTCCCTTGTTTCTGGGCTGACATGCTCATCATAGCAGAGTACGCGCGAAACAGTGCTTTTTGAAAAGCCGGTCTTTAATGCTATATCCTTGATTGTTACGTTTTCCTTGCCCATAGGAAGAATAATAACATAAAAGAATTCATAAAGCTAAAAAAAGAAATAATAAAACTTAATAGACATTTAGACGCTGAGCAACTTTTGCCAGCTTACGCTTGATCTTTTTTCCTATCTTCCTTTCATTACATTTAAATTACCTTTGACCTGTTTTCCTTTCATAGGTCTTTCGGATCAGAGGGACAAGCATTCCTCCATTTCTCTCCACATTTCGCTCCGCTTAGATGATGGAGATTTCTAGAGGAAAAGATCGAACTATTTGTGTACCCGCCAATAGGGCAATGAAATAAAAAAGCCTATCCGATCTCCTGGCAGAAATAGAACAGGCATCTTTAATTCACAGTTCTACTGATGCAGAGACAACAAACTGAACATCATCAGAAAAAGATGAAGATTCTGAATATCTTGCTATATAGCTTAGTGCTGTCCGGAACCTGATATCTGGATAAGATAAGCGCGTTAGCTTATTTAATTCCACATCACACTCAACAGTGCCAATTGTTGCATAGTGCAGCGCACCATGAAGAAAACCTGTCCTGATATCCGGCCTGTCTTCATTATTTCCTGTACTGCTATGTGAGGTATAGATGTCAAGAGAGCCTTTTATCACCTGCTGGATTGCAAAAGAAAAATCCAGGCCAGGCTTTGCTTCATAGTCTGTTTTGCTCTGTATGACAAAAGAATCATTTCCATATGGGAATCCAAGGAAATCAACATCTATCGCATAGCCGCCGGTTGTTGATAGCTTATTCTTATCAATTATAAGGAAATCCACAGCATCCCGCCGGTACAGCAGCGGAGATGCATATGCAGCTTCCAGTGATGCCTTAACGCTTCCATTATCCAGAATCCTTGCATATTCAACCCCTAGGAGCATTCCCCAGGCCGGGCTTTGGTCATCGCCTTCTCCAGGAGCTGTTGCCTGATCAAGAACAAACTGCGTGTAAAGATTGAATCCCTTTGCAAAATTCCAATCAGCATCAACATAAGCTATTGCATTGAAAATCGAATGGTTATCAAGATTATGGAATATAAAAGCAGGATTGAAATACTTAAACTCAACTCCAGTTCTGCTTACATACATTATGTTCTCTGAAAGAGAGAATGTAAGCGTATCAAGAACCCTGAATTCCAGACGGTGCCCGATAAGGAATTTTGACCCTTCATCTTCTGTCTGCCTTGAGCTGTAATCATATTCAAGGAAAAGAGTTAAGAACTCATATTTGAACCTGTCAGAAAAGAATGTAAACCTCAAATAGTCGTGGTAATCCACATGGTCATCTACAACGAAATTCCCTATATTTGAATTTCCCCAGTCAATCCTGTCACGGCCAAAGCTCACCAGATAATGTTCTCCTCCTGCATTTAAGAATGCCCTCTTAGGAAATATCGAATCAAAATCACCGAAAGATGTAAGGATATTATGAGTGAAATGCCCAGAATACATGGACGAATCTATCACGGTGTTCACAGAGATATCATTTCCTATTTTCTCTGAAGATGGAATTACAGCCCCTATTCCATTTGGAAATGCAGTTTTTATATCAACCAAAGTGTCACTGCCCCTGTATTTGCCATTTCCAACCCTGATATCACAAAATGAATAGACAGCATCCAGGAACTCAAAGGAAAAAGATGCTTCAAGAAGCGGCTTCCTCTCATCATAGCCATAAATCCAGTCACTTTCTTTTGAATATCCAGTATTGCTATGCACATATGCTTCAAGGTTTATATCAGCACCAAGATCCAGTGCCGCAACATCATCGAGGATTAGCAGGAAGTCATCCTCAATAAGGGATGCTATCTCATCATATAGCCTTTTTTCCCCTTCTCTTAGACTCTCCCGGTTAATGCGCTTGAGTATGAGATTTGCTTCATCCGCACTCCAAGGCCTTGAATTTGATGGAGTTCCCTTACCCGCAGAGAGATAGAGAAGATCCATTTTCCCATAAAGGGGACTATCCAGTGCAATAGTCCTCGGAGAAAGCGCAAACAGCAATGATGATGCCGTTAAAAAAAGCAGCACAACGGAAACGGCTATTCTTTTCATTTTGCCAGTTCCCATGGATCTATTGAGCATCCGATCTTGAGTGCTACAGCCGTATTGCCATTCTTGACATCTCCGTATATTCCAATGCTGCCATCCAGCAGGAGCCCATCAAGGAGTGCATAAGAGAGCCCCAGGTCAGTGCTGATTACAGCAGCCACATCTCCATTGAGCTTGAAGCTTTCAAATCTGCTGTTGTTTTCACTGCTGTACTCTTCACTTATCCTGTATGTGCCTTTAAGTATCACTTCAAGATCCATATATGCTTTCCATGGATCATCTTCATAGGAAACCATAATCTTATGGACCATCGTATCAGGTCCGTACGGGAATCCTATGAAGAATGCGTTCTTGTCCACAAAATATCCGCCATCGCTGAAATTATAAAGCCATAGAGGCACTGTGAACTTTCCAGAATCCACGTCCCTGTTATAAAGGAATGCTGTTGCCCAGAACCATTCATATGAGACATTGAGCCCTCCAGAGAACCTGAAGCTTTCTTCCCTCAATGTATAATCCTTTCTTGCTGTAATTGCAGAATGCTGCTTCACGCCATCAAGGATATGGAACTCAATTCCAAGGTTAAAGCCCATAGCATTCGGTTTAGATGTGGATGATTCACTTCCAAATACCGCATCATCCATAGCAAATATCCCATAAAGCCTGAAGTCAAAATCATCGAAATTAAACAGTTTCTCAAGAGTGAGCTCTATCATGACATTCGATCTGTCATGCTGGTAGTTATTATGCCAGAAAGCCAGAGGAGAAGCATCCAGGAGGCTTGGTATCTTATTGTATATCAGGTTCAGCTCACTGAACGTGACCCTCCATGTCCCAGTCTCAAATCCTAGCTTATGGGAAAAGAGTGTTTTTGTATTCAATGCCACGCTAGCCTGTTCTTCATCAGAATTATGATTTTCCGGATACCCTAAAGCGGTGTTATTAAATCCTGTTACGATATAGTTATACCAGAATGTTCCAAAAGAGAACGGAAAATCAAAATCAACATATATGCTGTCTAGAAATGGCGCTGAGTCATTAATTGCAAAATCATAGCTTGCAGGTCCCCATTTGATTGCCCTTCTTCCAACTGAAGCATAAAAATTATTAAAATCCATTTCAATGAAGCCAAGCTTAGGCCAGTTCATATCCGCAACAGCATAGAAACTGTTGCCAATATATGGAATATTGGTCCACTGTGTCTCATCAAAAAAAGTATAGATATCCTGCTGAAGATCCAAAAGGACTACAAGGTTCGTGTGTTCTGTAGAAAGCTGGAGGCCAAGATCAAGCAATGAAGTGGAATCGAAGTATCTCATATACTTCTGCTGAGTCAATTCCATGAAATCCGGATTCTCTGTTATCTCAACTTTTGACTCTGCTCCACCTGGAACAGGTTGAATAGATGTATATGGGTAATTGTCCCATACGAAATAAGGCTTGATGTTTGTTATCGGCCTGAATGTTATTTCAAATGCAAATAGCTTACCCCCACCCACTATAAAAATAAGCAGAGCAAGAGCAACAGAAACTATTCCGTTCTTCCTTTTCATTTTTCTCCCCTCTTCTGGAAGTAATCACTTTTTGCAGTTTATATTCGTTTGCTCAATTTGTGAAGGAAAATTGCAAATGAGTGCACTCTTCAATCATTCTTCAGATTTTTGCTACCATAATGGAAGGATTTAGTCTAAAATTAAGGCAAATGCTAAAAAATTAACATTTAGCTAAAGTAGATTAAGGAGAAATCATTAAATATGAAGAAAGTATTCATCAGTTTAGACACAGAAGGGTTATCAGGGCTTACAAGCTGGGAAGAAATGAGTGCAGATCCATCATGCACTGGAAAGGCTTACATCAGGGAGCTCAGCTGGATCATAGATGAGCTGTTCAGGAACTGCCCTGAACTTGAAGAGATCACACTCTGTGATTCCCACTCAAGGGGAGAGAATCTGCCATATGCTGCATTTGACGATCCAAGGGTAACACAGATCAAGGGCTATCCAAGGCAGGACTATATGCTGGCAACACTTGACAGCTCATATGACATGCTCATGCTTGTCGGCTACCATGGAATGATCGGAAGCAGATATGCCCTCATGGACCACTCCTACAGCTCCGCAGGAATATACAATGTCAGGATAAATGGAAGGCTGATGGGAGAAGTTGAACTCAACTCATACTATGCAGCATCCCTGGGAGTTCCACTGTCATTCGTAGCTGGAGACAACATACTCGAAGAAGAGCTCAAGGAATGGAACTACAACAATGCATTTGTAAGGACAAAGGAAGGGCTTGGAAGGTTTTCAGCAAAACTTTACAGCCCATCCATGCTTGAAGAGAAGTTCAGGGCAGCAACAAGGGAAGCTGTGAAGAAGTGCTCCAAAAAAGAACTCAATATAATTAAAGCGGAAACACCAACTGTCCTTGAAATAGATTTTGTCACAACTGTAATGGCAGATGCTGTTGAAATGATCCCAACAGTGGAAAGGATCGGAGGAAGGACAATCAGGTACACCTCAGATAACTACAGGGACATTATGCACATCATACTCATCTCTGCCATAATCTCCGGAAGATACGGGAATTATAAATAATGGGGAACGGGACAAAGCTTCTTGATAGGATAAAAGAACTCTACCCGGGATGGAACACTACGCGCAAAAGGATCGCAGATACCATCATCAGCGATCCTGCACGCTGTTCTTTCCTTCCGATCAGGGAATTTGCAAGCCTTGCAGATACTACAGATGTCACAGTCATAAATTTCTGCAAGGGGCTTGGCTATACAAGCTACAGCGAATTCAGGAAAGAACTTCAGTCCTATGTGCTTGAGTGGGCAAATCCATCAGAGAGAATGAGGGTAATTGCGAAGAGCCAGGACAGTGCGGAAAACTTATACAAAACAATCTTTGAATCAGAAAGAATGAGCATTGAGGAGGCTTTCCGGCTTAACAGCGTAGAGAAGATCCTCCAGGCTGATGAGATGATCCGAAGCGCTTCCAGCATCTTTATTGCCTCCCATAACGCAAGCAGGCAGGCAACGAATTACCTTTCATACAGGTTCAGCATGTTCGGAGTTGAGATGACAGCTCTTGATCCTGTTGAGGAGCAGCAGAGCATGACAAGGCTTACAATGCTTAAAGGAGATAATCCCCTCCTTATATCCGTTGCAACACCTCCATATGGAAAGACAACCATAGCAATTACTGAGCTTGCAAGGAAATCAGGAATAAGGATCATATCATTCAGTGATGATCCATCATGCCCTCTCTACGCTCTTTCTGACCTGGCTTTCACATGCCCGACCATGCAGAGCTTTGGAGGCCTGACTAATTCCTATGTTCCCTATTTTGCACTCTTTGATGCACTTTCATTCTTCTATTATTTCGGACACGAAAAAGAAGGGAAAGAAAAGGAAGTGAAATATCTGAAGACAGCATACAGCCAGATCCTTGAATCCCTCTAAAAGCAGGGATGGCTGTGCTGAAAGTCTGAAAAGCAAGATGCCATCCCTGTTTTCCATAAGGATTCCAGATTCCGTCTAGCGGAAAAATGCATTTAACTCTTAAACATTTGCCTAAGTTTTTGGCAGGATATGAATTAATATTTTAGATTTTTGCCTTAATTTTATTGTGTACCACCCTATTCTTATGTTAAAATTTTGAATATTAACTGTATTTTTATTCAAAAGTGGGAGGAGTAAATGTGGAAATATATCGTTAAGAGACTTCTGATGATGATTCCAATCCTTCTTGGTGTTACATTCATAGTATTCTTCATCATGAACCTGACACCTGGAGATCCTGCTGCCATAATCCTCGGCGATCAGGCATCAGCAGAAGCACTTGAGGCTAAAAGGATAGAACTTGGCCTCGACAAACCCCTTCTTGTCAGATACTTCACTTATATCTGGGACATGCTCCATGGAGATCTTGGCACCTCGTACAAGAACCAGATATCCGTATGGGATCAGGTTATAGATAAGTTCCCTAACACTGCAATCCTTGCAGTTGCAGGCATACTTGTAGCACTCCTGATAGGAATACCGGTCGGCATACTTTCTGCAAAGAAGCAGTATACGATCTTTGACAACACTTCAATGGTATTATCGCTTGTAGGTGTTTCCATGCCGAATTTCTGGCTTGGACTCCTGTTGTCGATGCTTTTTGCCCTCAAGCTTGGATGGCTCCCATCACAGGGCATGGGATCAGGATTCATTCCGCTGCTGCGCTCCATAATCCTTCCGGCCCTCACTCTCGGTACAGGCTCTGCAGCAACAGTAGTAAGAATGACAAGATCAAGCATGCTCGATGTCATAAGGCAGGATTACATCTCAACAGCCAGGGCAAAAGGAATCCCTGAAAAACAGGTAACAAGACGCCATATGCTCAAGAATGCCATGATTCCAATCGTTACAGCAGTAGGGCTTCAGTTCGGACAGCTCTTAGGCGGAGCAATGCTTACAGAGACTGTATTCTCCTGGCCAGGGCTTGGAAGGCTCATGGTAGATTCCATCAACTCAAAAGACATTCCTATGGTTCTTGGAGCTGTCATATTCCTTGCTATGATGTTCTCCGTAGTCAATCTTCTTGTTGACATCATATATGCATTCATAGATCCAAGGATCAAGAGCCAGTACAAGAAGGCAGGATTCAAAGCTAGGAGGAGTGTGTAATATGGCAAAGGAAGTAAAGAGAAGATCACTGTATGGCGAAGCCTGGAGAAGGCTGAAAAAGAATAAGCTTGCCCTGGTTGGAATGGGATTCATTGCGCTTTTAATGATCATTTCCATTGCAACAATCGTAATAGACCTTGTAACTAACAAGTCATTCTATGACAACCATGTAATCAAGCAGAACCTCAGGGGACGCCTCCAGGGACCAAGCAGGGAACATATCTTCGGCCTTGACGAGTTTGGACGCGATATCTTCTTCAGGATGCTCTGGGGTACAAGGTACTCACTGTTCATGGGAATGTTCGCAATCGCATTCTCCACTATCGTAGGCGGAGTTCTTGGAGCTATCGCAGGCTACTATGGAAAGATAAGGGATAATGTAATCATGCGTTTCATGGATATACTTCTGGCAATCCCTTCAATGCTTCTTGCAACAGCTATTGTTGCAGCTCTCGGAACAAGCCTTGTAAACGTCCTGATTGCCATTGCAATAAGCTATATTCCTACATTTGCACGCACAGTAAGGGCTTCAGTGCTTACCATCAAGGATCAGGAATACATAGAGGCTGCAAGAGCGCTTGGAGCAAGTGATGCCCGAATAATCTTCAAGTACATCATTCCAAACAGCCTTTCACCACTTATTGTCCAGGCTACCCTCGGAGTTGCTGGAGCAATCCTTTCAATCGCAGGACTTTCATTCCTCGGACTTGGCATACAGCCTCCTACACCTGAATGGGGATCAATGCTCTCAAACGCAAGATCCTATATCAGGGAAGCATGGCATATCACAGTTATTCCAGGGCTTGGAATAATGCTTACTATCCTGGCTCTCAACGTCATGGGAGATGGACTTAGGGATGCGCTTGACCCAAGGCTCAAGAACTAAGGAGAGAAGATGAGCGGAAATTTAATAGAAATAAAAGATTTTGAAATAGCATACGAAACAGATGACGGAGTGGTCAGGGCGCTTAACGGAGTTTCACTCCACCTTAAAGAAGGGGAAACTCTTGGACTTGTGGGAGAGACAGGTGCAGGAAAGACAACGCTTGCACGCGGTATAATGCGCCTTATTCCAATGCCGCCAGGAAAAATTAAGAACGGAGAGGTAATCTTCAATGGAGAGGATCTCCTCAAGCTTCCGGCAAACGACATGCTCAAGATCAGGGGAAAGGAAATCTCAATGATCTTCCAGGATCCTATGACAAGCCTGAACCCTGTCCTGACTGTCGGAGAACAGATTGAGGAAGTAATTGAATCGCACAACCCTGGGCTTAAGAAAGAAGAGCTTCATAAGAGGGCTCAGGACATGCTTGAGCTGGTAGGAATCTCAAGAGACAGGTCTGATGAGTATCCTCACCAGTTCTCCGGAGGAATGAAACAGCGCGTTATCATTGCCATTGCACTCGCATGCAATCCTAAGCTGCTGATCGCCGATGAGCCTACCACAGCCCTGGATGTGACAATCCAGGCACAGGTGCTTGATATGATCAGGTCCCTGAAGAATAAGCTGAACACTTCAATGATCCTCATCACTCATGATCTCGGAGTTGTTGCACAGAACTGTGACAGGGTGGCAATCATGTACGCAGGGGAAATCGTAGAGGAAGGGAACCTGCACCAGATATTCAAGGAGACCGGACATCCTTATACAATTGGGCTCCTTGGCTCAATCCCATCGCTTACGCATGATGTAAAGAGGCTTAATCCGGTAAACGGCATGATGCCGGATCCTACAGATCTTCCAGATGGATGCAAGTTCTCCCCGCGCTGCCACCATGCATGTGAAAAGTGCCATAGCGAAAACCCAGCACTTACGGACATTGGAAACGGCCATATGGTAAGATGCCATTTTGCAGGTGAAATCGGAGGAAAAGCATGAGCGAACTACTAAGAGTTGAAAACCTGAAGAAATACTTCGCAACCCCTAACGGAATACTCCATGCAGTAGATGATGTCTCTTTCAGCATGGAAGAGGGAAAGACCCTTGGTGTCGTAGGAGAATCCGGATGCGGAAAATCCACGCTGGGAAGGACTATCCTGAAACTCCATGAGCCAACATCAGGAAAAATCATCTTTGAAGGGAAGGACATCACTGGATACTCTCCAAAGGAGATGAAAGAACTCAGGCAGAAGATGCAGATCATCTTCCAGGATCCGTTCGCATCCCTTAATCCGAGGATGACAGTCAGTGACACCATCGCAGAAAGCCTTATCATACAGAAGCTTGTAAAGAAGAGTGACAAGGCAACGCTGGAGAAGAAAGTAAAGGAATACATGGATCTTGTCGGCATTGCACCGAGGCTTGTGAACAGCTATCCTCATGAGCTTGACGGCGGAAGAAGGCAGAGGGTCGGAATTGCAAGGGTCCTTGCGCTCAATCCTAAGTTCATCGTTTGCGATGAGCCGGTATCTGCACTTGATGTGTCAATCAGGGCTCAGGTGCTTAATCTCATGCAGGATCTCCAGGAGAGATTCGGCTTCACATACCTGTTCATCACACATGACTTATCCGTAGTTAAGCATATTTCTGATGACATTATCGTAATGTATCTTGGCCAGATCGCAGAGAAAGCTCCTGCAAAGAGGCTTTTTGAGAATCCGGTCCATCCTTACACAAAAGCCCTGCTCTCAGCCATTCCTGTACCGGATCCGGACTATGATGCAAAGCGCATACCTCTTGAAGGAGAGCTTACAAGCCCGATTGATCCTGCCCCTGGATGCAGATTCGCAAAACGCTGCCCTTATGCAAAGCCGGAATGCACAGCCAAGGAGATTCCAGTAAAGGAAGTTGAGCCAGGACACACTGTAAGATGCCTTATGGCGTAATTGAGAAACTTTTTAAGGAAATAAAGAATAAGGAGAGAAAGTATGAAAAAAGCATTGTCAGTCATGTTAGTGATGCTTGCAGCCTTTTCACTTGTTTTTGCTGGCGGTTCCAAGGAAGCCAGTGAAGGCGAAGGTGGATACAAGGATACAATCATCTTTGCACTGGGTGCAGACGTAACATCATTTGACCCGCATGTGGGTAAGGAAACACCTGCTGTTGCTGTAACAAACCACATCTATGACACACTTGTAGAAGTGGATCCAGTAACAAATGAAGTTGTCCCGCAGATTGCAGAATCATGGGAGCAGCTGTCAGATACAGAGTACCTGTTCCACATCCGCCAGGGCATCAAGTTCCATAATGGAGAGGACTTAAAGGCAGATGATGTAAAGTTCTCACTGGACAGGGCTATTGCAACTCCGGCAGTATCCTACATTGTTGACTTCATCGAAAGCGTTGAAGAGGTGGATGAGTACACAGTAAAGGTAACTACAAAAGAGCCATATGCTCCGGCACTGAGGAACCTTGCTGTCCCATTTGCAGCAATCGTGCCAAAGGATTATGTATCTGCAAATCCGGATGCACTCAAGACTGCTCCAGTCGGTTCAGGTCCATACAAGTTCGTTTCATGGTCACAGAATGATAACGTAAGGCTTGAAGCATATGCAGATTACTATGCAGGAGCTCCAAAGACCCAGTACATCGAAATGAAGGTCATTCCAGAGGCCGCACAGAGGACTATCGCACTTGAGACAGGAGAGATCGATATTGCATATGATCTTCTAATTTCTGATATCCGCAGAGTTGAGGAAGATCCAGATCTTACACTTTACAGTGCCCCTTCCCTATCCTGCTACTATGTCTCATTCAACATGAACAAGGCTCCTTTTGACAACAAGCTTGTAAGGCAGGCACTCAATATGGCTATTGACAGGGAGCTTCTTGTCGAGACAGTAAACAGGGGAACAGGCGCACCAGCTGACAACATCATTGCACCTGCAGTATTCGGATACTACCCAGTAGGACTCTATGAATACAACCCAGAAAAGGCAAAAGAACTTCTTGCAGAAGCAGGATATCCAAACGGATTCGAGTGCACACTATGGGTAAACAATGCCCAGGACAGGGTTGAGATGTGCCAGGCAATCCAGGAGATGTTCAGGGAAATTGGCGTTGACTGCCGTGTAGAAGTCATGGAATTCGGTTCATTCATCAGCCGCACGACAAACGGAGAGCATGACATGGGATACTTTGGCTGGGTAACATCCACAAAGGATGCTGACTACACATTCTACAGCCTTGAGCACTCATCACAGCAGGGAGCAGCTGGAAACAGGAGCTTCACAAACGATCCAAAGGTTGATGAGCTTGTTGAGAAAGGAAGGACAAGCATAGATCCAGCAGTCAGGGAGGAAGCTTATAAGGAACTCGCTATCTACCTGAAGGATCTGGCAAACAACGCACCAGTTGTATACACAGCAATCACAGCTGGAGCAAGCAACAAGGTTGAAGGCTTCGTAATCGATCCAATCGGATACCACAAGCTGGACAACGTAACAGTTGCACGCTAAACAAAAACATCTTGGGGGCTTGAAAAAGCCCTCATGTATTTCTTAATAAGGAGAACGCATGGACAAGAACACTAAGCTATCCCTGATAGAAAAGCTGAGCAATGCTAACGGAATTTCAGGTTTTGAGGATGATGTAGTTGAGATTATCAGGGAAAGTGCAAAGGAATATGGCAGCATCAGCGAAGATGCAATGAGGAACGTATACCTTGAGAGAAACGGCAACAGCCCTGAGAAGCCAGTACTTATGCTTGATGCACACTCTGATGAGGTCGGCTTCATGGTAAAGGCTATAAGGCCGGACGGAATGCTTGAATTCATGACTATCGGAGGATGGGTGACAACCAATATCCCAGCCCATATCGTAAGGGTGAAAAATGCCCTTGGTGATTATATTGAAGGCGTTGTCGCATCCAAGCCGCCACACTTCATGAGCGAACAGGAAAGAAGCGCAAAGCTTGAAGTTGCACATCTTGTAATAGATGTCGGTGCAACCAGCGACAAGGAAATCATTGAAGACTATAAGATTGAAGTCGGCGCACCGGTTGTGCCAGATGCAATATTCAAATACGACGAAAAGCATGACATCATGCGCGGCAAAGCATTCGATAACCGCCTTGGATGCGCTTCAGTAATAAATACATTTGATGAGCTTAAGAATGATAAGCTTGATGTAAACCTGGTTGGTGCAATAGCAAGCCAGGAAGAGGTCGGAACAAGGGGAGCAACAGTTACAGTAGCCCATGTCCAGCCAGATATCGCAATATGCTTTGAAGGCTGCCCTGCCGATGATACCGTAGTCCCCTCCTACCAGGCTCAGACATGCTTAAAGCATGGTCCGATGCTCAGGCATATTGATGTCAGAATGATAACTAACCCACGCTTCCAGCGCTATGCATTGAACACAGCAAAGGAAACCGGAATTCCAACTCAGACTGCAGTCAGGACTGGCGGCGGTACAGACGGAGCCCCGATCCATGTAGGAGGAAAAGCAATTCCATGCATTGTAATCGGAATTCCTGTCAGGTATGCCCATACAAGCTATGGCTATTCAGCCTACTCGGATTTTGAGAATGCATCACGCCTGGCAGTTGAGATTATCAGGCGCATCAACAGGGAGACAATACTCTCTTTCTAGGGAAAAGCTATGATCGGTGGAATGTTTGAGAAAGAAAAGATAGGAAGCGTTACAAACGCGGAAAAGGCTAACATGATCTATGCAATGTCTGGACGCTGCGCACTGTATGCATGCCTTATCGATATGGACATAAAAGGCAGGAAGATTGCTTATGTCCCTGCCTACACCTGTGAGACTGTGCTTTCAGCATACTTGAAAGCTGGCTTTAACCTGAGATTCTATGATACCGACCCTGAAGGCCTTGTTCCGCAATTCAGGAAAGAAGACCTTGAAGGTGCAAGCGTGTTTGGAATCTGCGGCTACTATGGGTTTATCAGGTACGATGGAAATTTTGTTAAGTATGCACGGGAAAAAGGAATTGAAGTCCTTCTGGATATTACGCACTCCCCTTTCTACTTTGAAAAATACGCATCCTATGAAGCAGGATCGCTTAGAAAGTGGATGGGAATCGCATCTGGCGGGATCGCATTCAAATCTGGCGGGCCATTTAACGTCACTCTCCTTCCACCGGACGGGGAACACATAAAAGGCAGGTACAAGGCAATGGAGGAAAGATCCATTGCCTTAGCGGATAAGGACAAAAGCTATGATGAGAAGGCATCTGAGACATTCTGGAATACAGAGCTCAGGCTCAGGAAGATGTTTGATGCATATGATTCTGATGAGTATTCAAAAGATGTAATCAGGCATTATGATTTTGACAGCATGATCAGGGCAAGGCGTGATAACTTCAACACTGTCATCAGCAGCCTCGAAGAATGCAGGGGATGGAGACCGGTATTCAAGGAACTAAGGGACAATGATGTTCCATCCCATTTCACGCTTTATGCGGATGACAGGGAAAACATGCAGGAATTCCTCAGGAAAAGAGGAGTGAGCAGCACTGTCTACTGGCCAGAGCCGCCAATGCTTGATGATATCAGCAGATATCCGGGAGCAAAGTATATTCTGCAGCACATTATGTCCATACAGCTGGATCAGAGATACAAGAAGGAAGATATGCAGTTCCTTGCATCCGTCCTGAACAGCTATTCAGAATATAAGAGCTGAAAAACGGCTTTTCCTGCTCATATGGAGAGCAGTATGCAGATCCTCTTTTATGCATTAAAGCAAAAAAGGATCTGCATGGCTTTATAATACACAGCATTCATTCCTTCATCTCTAATTCTGACTGTTCAGGCATACAGCAACTTTAAATATTTCCATCTTTGTGCGATATTCTTCTGCATGGATAAAAGAGTTTCAGGATGCATATGCGCCTTCCTTTGTGAAATGCTTTTCGGCCTAAGCTATGTTTTTACAAAAGATATTACAGCCAGGGTAAGCGCACTCTCTCTCCTTTCATGGCGTTTCATTACTGCCTTTGCTTTCATGATCGCTCTGGTTTTTGCAAAAGCAGTCCGAATTGAGATTACAAAGGAAAAAGCAGGGAACTTGCTGAAGATTGCCCTTTTCAATCCGTTGATTTATTTCATAGCAGAAACATATGGGATCAGGGCATTGACTGCTTCTGAAAGCGGCGCACTGCTTGCAAGCATCCCGGTCTTCTCAATTATTGCATCTGCTGTTTTCCTTAAGTCAAAGCCAGGGAAAACAGAAGTAATCGGTATATTAATTACCCTTATTGGTGTTCTCTTCACTGTATTTGCATCTGGTTTTTCTGCAAGCTTTTCAATATCAGGCTATTTTGCACTGTTTCTTGCTGTAATCTCTTATGCCCTCTACAGCGTATTTTCTGAAAAAGGCAATGACTCCTCGGAAATGGAGAAGACATTCTTCATGATGCTTCTGGGAGCAATAGTATTCCCTGCCCTGGCTGTTATAGAATCGTTGAGGGAAGGCAGATTATCAGAACTCATTACTTTGCCATTCAAGGATATGGGATTCCTTATTGCCGTACTCTATCAGGGCATAGGATGCTCATCTGTTGCTTTCTTCCTGTCAAATGCCGCTATTGCAAGGATAGGAGTCAACCGTTCTTCAACTTTTATCGGGATTACAACCGCAGTTTCCATCCTGGGAGGCGTTCTGATGCTGAATGAGCCTTTCACTCTTATGCAGATAACCGGCTCCATCCTTATCCTCATTGGCGTCTATACTGCAAACATTAGACGCTGATAATGCCATTTTCCCTTCAATCCGGATTTCTGCTAATTTCATGCACGGACACTAGAGCATGATACCACTTTCTGGCAGCTCAAAACCATTCAATTCCATCTGAGGCTGCAGCTATTTTGCAGAAGGTATTCCTGTTAACAGCACTCTATATGTATCATATTGGCATGAATTACCAGGATATTAATGCAAAGACAATTACAAAATGGATAGAAGAGGAAAACTGGAAGTGGGGAATCCCAATAAGCCATGAGGAATATGAAAAGGCTTTAAATGGAAACTGGGATGTCCTTCTTACCCCGACAGTGCCAGTTCCTCATGAATGGTTTGGAAATCTTAGAGGAAAGCGCCTTCTCGGCCTTGCATCCGGAGGCGGGCAGCAGATACCTATATTCACTGCAGCAGGAGCCAGGTGCACGGTTCTTGATTATACGGATAAGCAGCTTGAATCGGAAAAGGCAGTTGCAGAGCGGGAAGGTTATGTTGCTGATATCATCAAGGCTGATATGTCAAAGCCACTACCCTTCAGAGACAATGAGTTTGATATCATATTCAATCCGGCATCGCTATGCTACATAGAAAAAGTCGAACCGCTTCTGAAAGAGTGTTTCAGGATCCTGAAGAAAGGCGGCATACTGCTGGCTGCCTTTGAAAACGGGATAAACTACATTACAGATGTAAATGATGAATCAAGGATCGTCCAGAGCCTTCCATTCAATCCGCTTGAGAATCCGGAACTATTCAGGGAAGAGGATGGAATGCAGTTCTCCCATAGCATCACAGAACAGATTGGAGGCCTCTTAAAAGCAGGGTTTTCACTTACGGATCTCTATGAAGACACAAACGGCTATGGCCTCCTATATGAACTCAATATCCCGTCTTTCATAGCAGTAAGAGCCGTAAAATAAGTTTTTCTTCAATTCATGGAAGAAGTCCATTCCTTAAGGGTTGCAGAGTCCTCCATGAATTGGGAAACAGAATCATCTTTAACGAATTCAAGGAGCATGTAATGGTCGCCTCTTATATGCTCAAGATATTCTTTCCAGTATTTTTCCCCATCCTTCAGGGGAAGGCGATCTTCCCCTTGCCAGTAATATGTGTGGATATTCACCAGCCTCTCCCCAAGCAGGTTAAGGCCTTCTATCCTCTCTTTCATGGAAAGCCCCGGAGTTGGCTGCCAGAAAGACTTGAGATTTGGGTGGCCCACCATGTTGAGAAAACCTATTGCAGACTCATTCGTATCGGTTACCGTATCACGGTGCCATTCCAGGGCAAGTGTCATTCCATACCCTGATGCTGCATCTGCAGCTCTAAGGGCCTCATCAGCCATCAGGAGCCTCTCTCTATCTGTCATCTTTCTAGAGGGTTTTGATCCACCCCAGATTCTCACAGTCCTGGCGCCAAGCGCTTCAGCAGTGTCAAGGCTTGGAATTATATCCATGCCTGAAGAGAGCCTGAAGTAAGAGCCATAGGATGCAACTTCCAGGTTGCAATCTTCCATTATGGATGCTATTCGCATTGCCTCCTTAGCATCTCCAGGCCTGATGTGATGATGCTCACTCCACTCAATAGCCTTCAATCCTGCCTTTTCTGCAAGCTTTACAACATTATCCGCTTTCATTTTTTTAAAAGTTACAGATACTAAACCGGGAATAAGCACAGTAAAAAGTCCTCTCTCTGAAAAAAACACAGATGAATGAAGTGGCAAATGCCGTTTCTCCAATTTCATCATTAAGGCAAATTAAAAGCACCCAGGCATTTCTGCATGAGTGCCTTCCGTTATGCATTGCTATACTTAAGCAAAAGGATTCTCGCTCTTATATGGCAGGCTCTTTGGCTGGTTATATGAGATATCTGCAAGCCCAAGATACCTGAATACTGAGAAGAGTGCCTTTCCATAGTGTCCGAAAGCCACAGCACCATGATGCGGGTACTGCTTCTCAACAAGCACATGGCGGTAGAAGCGGTCCATCTCGGCAATCCTGAATACTCCGATGGATCCGAAACTCTCGCAGTCAACATCGAGGACATCGCCCTCAGCAACATATGCCTTGAGGCTTGTATCAGCACCGCTCTGCAGGCGGAAGAATGTGATATCTCCAGCCTTGATATTGCCTTCCATCGTTCCTCTTGTGATATCTGGTTCCTTGAGCTCTGGCTCGAGGTCCCTCTTCATTATGAGCTGATAGCCCATATGAGGATTCTTCAGGAGGCTACATGATGTATTTCCACAGTGGAAGCCCATGAACACTTCTTCAAGGCGGCAGTCATATTTTCCCTTGATAGCCTTGTCATAGATGCTCTGAGGAACTGTGTTGTTGATATCAAGAAGAGTGACTGGAGAGCCTGAGACACAGAGTCCGATATACTCTGAGAGTGCTCCATATATATCCACTTCACAGGACACTGGTATTCCCATCTGCGTAAGGCGGCTGTTCACATAGCATGGTACGAACTTGAACTCAGTCTGGAAGGCTGGCCAGCATTTGTTGGCAAATGCCACGTACTTCCTGTTTCCCTTATGCTCTTTGGCCCAATCAAGGAGTGTAAGCTCATACTGGGCAAGGCGTGGAAGAATTCCAGCATACCTGTTTCCCGGCCCGAGTTCTGCTTCCATTTCCTTTACCTTTGCATCTATCCTCTCATCCCCTGCATGCTTGTTGTAAGCAACAAGGAGATCAAGTTCACTGTTTTCCTCTACTGCAACACCAAGGTCATACAATGCCTTGATAGGTGCGTTGCAGGCAAGGAAATCATCTGGGCGTGGGCCGAATGCGATTACCTTCAGGTTCTTAAGCCCTACGATTGCTGTTGCTACAGGAACAAACTCCTCAATCCTCTTTGCCAGATCCTCTGCCCTTCCAACTGGATGCTCGGGGATATAAGCTCTCTTTCCCCTGAGTCCCAGGTTATATGAACAGTTGAGAAGACCGCAGTATGCATCACCCCTTCCATCAAAGAGATCTCCATCCCCTTCGGCTGCGGCCACATACATGATAGGACCGTCAAAGTATTCACTGATAAGTGTCTCCGGTGTCTCCGGGCCAAAGTTTCCCAGGAACACGATAAGTGAGTCCACTCCATTCTTCTTTACATCCTCAACAGCGGCAAGTGCATCCTGCTCTGTAGTTACGATAATGCCCGATGCATAGATGTCACCCTTATAGGCTTTCTTGATTGCGTCCCGCCTCCTTTCAGAAAGCTCTTTTGGAAAGCATCCCCTGCTTACTGCAATGAGACCTAGTTTAATCTCTGGAATATTCTTCATCTTTTCCTCCAATTGTTTTATATCAGATTTTCAATATCTATGTTATCTCCCGTAAGGGCCACAACTGCACCATTTTCAGCTTCCGTGCTCTCACTATGGGCTAGAAGCCATTTGTTTCTTGCTGTCATAAGGCTGTCTTCATAGCAGCGTACCGGAGTCTCCGGCCTCTTTTCATTAGTTCCCCTTGGAAGAACTATTGCCACTTTGAATCCCTCATTCTTCTTTGCACTGCATGGGGCATAGTGAAGGCTGGTTGCATAGACCTCAACAGCAATGCCGCCTGGAACCCTGAATGCTTCAACTGTGGAAGTATCCAGTTTTCCATCAATGATATTCTCCTTCTTTGCCAGGAGGAGGATGAAATCGCCAAGCCCGATGTTAATCTCGCTGTCCCTGTGGTATTCAAGGCAGTTGAGCCTTGTATTATGCCCCCAGCATAGCCCTATTTCAATTGGCATGCCGCCAAATGTGCTGTCCCTGAGGCATTCAAAGACAGGATCCTGTTCCAGCGATGCAATTGATGGCTCATAGCTTACTCCGTCCCTGTATTCTATCTTGTCAACACGCTCAAGCAGAGTCTTTGTGTCCAGATAGTCCAGTACCGCTCCATATGGTGCGAATGATTTGTCAAAAACGCTCTTTATTTCCATCTTATTTTCCTCCCAGTTTCTTGAACAGATCCTTCATAGCCGGATAGATCTCCCTGAATTCTGCATACTTCTGGTCATATGCTTTCACAAGCTTTGAATCAGGATATTCTACTTTCCTGATCTTCACCAGATGAGCAGATGCCTGCTCAACCGATTTATACTTGCCATCGGCAACCATTGCAAGGATAGAGGCTCCATACCCCGGCCCCTGCTCGGTCTCAAGGATTTCAAGCGGAATTCCAAGCACATTGGCTATGATCTTGCGCCATAGCGGACTTCTGCTTCCTCCCCCGCATACAGTGCTCTTCTGGATATCAATACCAAGGGACCTGGCAACTTCAAAGCTGTCACGGAATGCAAAAGCAACACCCTCAAGCACGCTCTGAGTCAGATCAGCCTTACTTGTATCCATGCTTATGCCGGTGAATGTGCCACGTGCATCAGTATCATTTATCGGGCTGCGCTCTCCCATGAGGTATGGAAGGAAGAACACCCTGTTCTGCCCGAGCTTCTCTTCTGCTATAAGTGACTCCTCTGCCGGATAATCATGGGTTCCGAGGATATCAAGCATCCACCACCTGCTTGCAGAACCTGCCGAAAGCATGCATCCCATAAGATGGTAGTTTCCATCTGCATGGGCAAAACTGTGAAGGGCATTGTACTTATCAATGTTAAAATCCTTCGAAGAGATGAATATTGTACCGCTTGTGCCAAGGCTTATGTTGCATCTTCCATTTCCGACAGTTGCTGTTCCTACTGCAGCTGCTGCATTGTCTCCAGCACCGGCAGCAACAATGACATCGTCCCTAAGCCCCAGTTCATCTGCAATCTCTTTCCTTATTTTCCCTATTGCGTCATAGCTTTCATGGAGAGAAGCAAGCATGTTTTTGCTGATGCCGGCTATTTCGATCATCTCATCAGACCATTTCTTGTTCTTCACATCAAGAAGAAGCATTCCAGATGCATCTGAATAGTCGGTTGCAAATTCTCCCGTCAGCTTATAGTTTATATAGTCTTTTGGAAGCATTATCTTCCTTATCCTGCCAAATGCTTCCATCTCGTTATTTCTCATCCATAGGATTTTAGGGAGGGTGAAGCCCGCAAATGCTATATTTGCAGAATGCCTTGAAAGGAATTCCTTCCCGATCACATTGTTCAGGTAGTCAGTTTCCTTATCGCACCTTCCATCATTCCAGAGGATTGCAGGACGGATCACGTTATCATTCTCATCAAGTGTCACTAGGCCATGCATCTGACCGGCTACCGCAAGGCCCCTGATATCGCTGCTGTCAAACCCCTGAATTACCTCTTTTATTCCCTCTTTTGACATATTCCACCAGTCATCCGGGTTTTCCTCCGCCCAGCCTGGATGAGGGAATTTAAGCTCATACTCCTTTGTAACTGTATTCAATACTGCCCCGTCACTTGATGCCAAGATGACTTTCACAGCTGAAGTTCCAAGATCAACACCTAAATAAAGACTCACGTCCTCCTCCTTTCAGTCAATATTCTCCTTAATCTTTATGATATTGTTCGTAATGTAGTCATTTATCCCTACTTCATTGTCTATGATGTACTGTATCAGATCTGAGAGGGACCTGTAGCCCTGCCTGAATGGTTCCTGGCAGATTGTGTATTCTATCGCTCCCTCCTTCACAAGCTCTTTAGTGGCATCTATGTCATCAAAACTCATGACATAGACACCTTTTTCCTTCGCTTTTTCCTCCTTTACAGCCCGCAGGCACCCCTCAACACCTGCAGCCACTATGAAAATGCAGTTTATTTCCGGATGCTTTCTAAGCTGCTTAAGAGTCCTCTCATACGATATCTCATCGCTGTCAAGGCTCTCTACTACGGCAATCCTCCTGTATAGGATGCCATGATTTCCAAGCCCGTCTTCAAATCCTTTGATCCTTTCATTATGCCCCCTCTGGCTTAATGATCCGGTCACAATCAGGCATTTGACATCAAGAGGACTGAGCATAGCAAAGACTCCTGCACTCGTTTGCCCTGCAGAATAATAGTCAGATCCGAAATATGAAAGAGGGAAATCACATGAAAGAGGGCTGTTTACGGTTATCACCTTTATTCCGCTATCCATCAGCTCCTTGATATAATTCCTGACGTAAGGAACATCGACCGTGCAGAGGGCAAGATATGTGCATCCCCCTTCCACCAGTTCCCTGATTGCGTTTACATGCACCAGAGGATCATATCCTTTCACATGCTTTACAGTTACGGAGACTCCGAATCCTGAGTGTTCTTTCACTGCTTCAACAATTCCATGTTCAAGCTTTTCAAAGAACGGATTCCCAATGGATGGCAGAAGGTATCCGATCCTCGTCACTTTCTTGTTCATGGCAAGCGCCCTTCCCGCCTTATTAGGGGTATATCCGGATTCCTCTATGATCCTGTTCACACGTTCCACAACCTCTGCCCTGACCCCGCCCCTGCCGTGAATGACCCTGTCAAGGGTGCCGCGGGAGACTCCTGCCAGAGCAGCCATTTCCTTAATCGTCAAAGCCATATCTCTCCTATTTGCTGCCCTTCCTGTTCCTGCTCTTCCTGTTCTTGCTTACGATGTCAAAGATAACAGCGGCAAGGAGCACGCAGCCTTTCACTGCCCTCTGCCAGTTAGCATCGATTCCAAGAATGGACATGCCGTTATTGAGGACACTCATGAAAATGGCGCCAATAACAGCACCGCTTACCGTACCTGTTTCACCGTATGCACTGGCTCCTCCGATATAGCAGGAAGCAATAGCATCCATCTCATAGTTCGTACCTGCACTTGGGGATGCAGAATTCAGGCGGGCACATACGACAAGGGTTGCAACAGATGCAAGGAATCCCATGTTGAGATATGCACCGAAAAGAACCCTGTTAGTGTTTACGCCACTGAGTTTTGCGGCTTTTTCATTTTCAACTCCTTTTGTTTTGTGCCCGTGCAAGTTAATTCCGTGCACGAGCACGTTTGATATTTTAATTATAGGCACACAAAATTTGAGCCGTCAAGGAAAATGTTGCAGAAGCTAACCATTGCATCCTCCTATTCCACTCGGATCAAGGCATCAATTCTTTCTGTGAAATAAGGATTAAAGCATTAAAGCAGTCATCAGGGAGGGATGATCATGGATTGGAAAATCCATTCAACTTTTATTTGTATAATGGGAAAAAGCAGTGTATCATTTTAGCTATGAAAATAGTGAAAACAGAAGATTCAGTTGGAATGGTTCTCTGCCATGATATAACTGAGATAGTAAAAGGAGTAAGGAAAGGCCCTGCCTTCAGGAAAGGTCACATCATAAGGGAAGAGGATATAGGAAAGCTGCTGGATTTAGGCAAGCGCAATATATATGTATATGAGAATGACGGGACTATGCTCCATGAGGATGACGCGGCAGCAGTTCTCAGGGATATTGCAATGGGCGATAACCTGAAAGCCGGGGAGGCAAAGGAAGGAAGGATAGACCTCTGTGCCTACATTGACGGGCTGTTCATCGGTGATACTGAGCTTCTGAAAAAGCTTAATACTCATGCCGAGGTGTGCATTGCATCCCGCCTTTCAGGATTTCCAGTGAAAGCAAATGAGAAATGTGCCGGAATGAGGGTCATTCCGCTGATGGTGAAGAAAGACCTGATGGAAGAGATAAAAGCCGCAGCCGGAGGAAGGCATCTTTTTTCTGTCCTTCCATATAAGAAATTCAGGTGTGCTGTAATTACAACAGGAAGCGAGGTCTATACAGGACGGATAAAAGACACCTTCACCCCGGTAATTGAGGAAAAGCTTGGGGCATATGGGAGTGTCATAAGCAAGCACACTGTCACTGATGACTCTGTAGAAATGACAGTTTCAGCCATAAAGGAGATGGCAGGAAGCGATGCCGACATGATTATCTGCACAGGGGGAATGAGCGTTGATCCGGATGACAGGACGCCTGCATCCATAAGGGAGGCAGGGGCTGAAATCGTAAGCTATGGTGCTCCAGTCCTTCCAGGTGCGATGTTCCTCATTTCATATCTTCCGGATGGGCGTCCCGTCCTGGGGCTTCCTGGGTGCGTGATGTACGCAAGAAGCACGATATTCGATATCATCCTGCCTCGCCTGCTGGCAGGAATCAGGATAAAGAGGGACTTTATAGCATCTTTAGGCAACGGAGGCCTCTGCCTATCGTGTGATGAGTGCAGGTATCCAAACTGTACATTCGGGAAAGGGCTATGAACAGGGTATTTATTCTTACCATCTCAGACAGGTCATACAGGAAGGAAAGAGAGGACCTGACAGGCCCGAAGCTGATAGAAAGCATTAAGGAATCCGGCTTTGCCCTCAGCGGCTATGAAATACTTGCTGATGAAAGGGATGGAATAAGAGAAAAGCTGGAAGAGATTTGTGATTCTAATCTGGCTGATCTTGTCCTTACGGCAGGTGGAACGGGGTTTGCAGAGCGTGATGTAACACCTGAGGCAACACTGGATGCAGCTGAACGCCTTGCTCCTGGCATTGCTGAGAAAATCCGCTTTGAAAGCCTGAAGAAAACCCAGTATGCCCCACTTTCAAGAGGAGTTGCGGCAATAAGAAAGAAAACTCTCATCATAAATCTTCCGGGAAGCCCGAGGGGAGCAGATGAGTCATTTAAAGCAGTATCAGATATTCTTGGCCATGGCTTGGCACTGCTGAAAGGTGAAAAACCCGATGGCTGACAGGAGGAAAAATGAAAAAAATATCTATTATGTTCCTATGCTTACTGGCATTGATGCCTCTCTATGCAGAAGGGGCAAAAGAACAGGGCAATGAGATTATCGTATTCGGAGCTGCAAGCCTGACAGAGACTTTGACAGAACTGGGTGAAAAGTATGAACAGATGAATCCCGGCACTGCTGTGACATTCAATTTCGATTCTTCTGGAACACTTAAGACACAGATTGAAGAAGGTGCACCATGCGATATCTTCATCTCTGCTGCTCCGCTTCAGATGAACCAGCTCTCTGAGCTTGGCCTGATAGATGAAAGCACGAGAATTGACCTTCTTGAGAACAAGGTGACACTTGCCACAGCTGAAGGGAATCCTGCAGGCATACAGGGATTTGATGACCTGGCAGAAAAGCTTAAGGAAGGATCTGTATTCCTAGCAATCGGAAACAGTGACGTTCCTGTCGGGCAGTATACTTCCAAGATATTCGAATACTATGGAATAGATGAAGGGATGGCCGCAGAGATGGGCGCAATAACATATGGCTCAAATGTAAAGGAGGTCACAACACAGGTAGCTGAGGCAAGCGTTGACTGCGGAATAATTTACGCAACCGATGCATTCAGCGCAGGACTTGAGGTGATCGATGAGGCAACTGCCGAGATGTGCGGACAGGTGATATATCCAGCTGCAATGCTCAAGAATGCTCCTGAAAGGGAAATTGCTGAGCCGTTCTTTGAATACCTGAAAACGGATGAGGCAATGCAGGTATTTGGAAGCGTAGGATTCTCTAAAGCATTCTGATGGACTTATTCCCGCTTTACAATTCATTACGTATCGCACTCCTGAGCTCAGTAATCGTATTCTTTTCCGGAATACTATCTGCGTACTGGGCAAGGAGGCTTCCAAGAGGGGCAAAAGGTGTTCTGGATGTTATCCTCACCCTGCCCCTTGTCCTTCCGCCAACTGTCGTAGGCTACTTCCTCCTCCTGGTGTTCGGACTGAAAAGGCCTGTTGGAATCTTCCTGGCAGAACACGGCATAAGGTTTGTCATGACCTGGCAGGGCGGAGTGATAGCGGCATCTGCTGTGGCTTTCCCTCTGATGTACCGCACTGCCAGAGGTGCGTTTGAGGCATTCAACTGGGACTATGCATATGCGGCAAGCACACTTGGACACTCCCGGACATGGATTTTCTGGCGTGTGATAATCCCTGGATGCAGAAGCGGCATCATTGCAGGGTCTGTGCTTGCTTTTGCCCGCGCCCTTGGAGAATACGGGGCAACAAGCATGCTCATTGGCTATACGCCTAAAAGGACTGCAACGATCTCGACAACTGTATACCAGCTCTGGAGGACCGGAGATGACAGGGGCGCATTCATCTGGGTCATGGTGAACCTCGCATTATCTGCAGCAGTGCTGCTGGCTGTAAACCTGCTTGAGAGGAAGGAAAGGAGGCGCTGATGCTTGAAATAGACATTGAGAAGAGGCTCTCATCTTTCACACTGAAGGTAAAATCAGCATTTGATGGAGCAGTATCCATTGTAGGCCCATCCGGATCTGGGAAGAGCGTGACACTTAAATGCATAGCAGGAATCATGAGACCGGACCACGGCTTTATAGCATATAACGGAAGAGTCCTTTTTGATTCTGAAAGGCATATTGACCTTCCGCCCCAGAAAAGGAATGTGGGATACCTCTTCCAAAGCTATGCCCTTTTCCCTGACATGAGCGTAAGAAAGAACATCGAAGCCGGGATAATGGAGAAAAGCAGGAAGGCAAGAAGGGAAAAAGCAGAGGAAACGGCAGCGATGCTCCATATCGGGCATATACTGGAGTCAAAGCCTCATGAGATCTCTGGAGGAGAGGCCCAGAGGACTGCCCTGGCACGCATGATAGCAAGCAATCCATGCCTTATGCTCTTTGATGAGCCTTTCTCTGCCCTGGATGTCTACCTGAAGGAAGAGATAAAGGCTGAATTCAGGTCAATAATAAAATCAATAGGCAAAGACTACATTATAGTCACACACAGCATGAGTGAGGCATACTCACTTTCAGAGCATATGCTTATGATGGATCAGGGAAGAATCATAAGGGAAGGAAAGACAGGGGATGTGTTTGCCAATCCGCTATCTGGAAAAGCTGCATCGATAATGGGATACAGGAATATCGTGAAGGCTGAGGATAAGGGTGGCAAAATCCATGTTCCTGAGTGGAACATAACCCTTGATATCCCATTTGAAGGTGCAGAAGGTGTATGCATAATGGACAGTGACATAATAATCAGCAATGAGGGCATAAAAGCAAGAGCGGTGGAACATCTTGCAGTGCCGGATGCAGAATTATTCAGCATGCTGCCAGAAGGGGCAGTAAAGCCGGTCTGGGTGAAAACAAGAAAGGGCATGGCCATTCCAGAGCAAGCAGGACTTTCATTCATGCCAGGGGCAATCAGGATATTGAAAGAACTTTAATGCTTTTTTCCACAATTTCAATAGGCAGCAGTCAGAGAAATCGATAATAAATAAGTAGGTTATTCACGGAAAGATGAGGGATGGAGATTGAAAAAGAGAATTGCTTATGGATACAGGGATGAAGACTATTTCTTCTCATTGATTCAGTTCATCTCCATCCCTTCTATCAGAGCTCAATCCCGCAGGAAAACGTGAAGGGAAAAAAATACAAGTGCTTTGCAATGAACGTCTGAAATGTATGCCCTGATGGCAAAAGTGTTGAACAGACTGCCATAGAGGGCCTTGAAAGGATGGAAAGCTGGATGAATGAGATAAATCTTGCAATGAGAATAAGCGATCCTGGAGTTACAAAAGACATGCTTGAAGGCATTGCCGGCTCAACGCTTATAATGAACGGCGGCTACAAGATCCTCGAAAAAAGTGAAATCATAAGCATACAGGAAGAAAGCCTTTAACTGGCACTATGGGAGAAGCATCACGGCTTCTCCATATTATTCTTGAAAGGCCCCTATTTCTTCCTTCGCCTGAATGATGCCTTCTTCTCAGGAGCAGAGAGAGCTATCTCCTTAGCCCTTTCTTCATCAATCCTTTCCGGATTTTCCTTATCTTCCTTTGGAAGGGCTATGTTCCTCTCTCCCCACTTTATATATGCGCCATACTTTCCGTTAAGGATTTCAAGAGGCTTTCCATCAAGATCCTGAAATGCCTTTATGGTCACTTTTTCAGCCTTCTTTTCTCCTGCTTCGCTCTCTGCCTTGAAAGACTCAAATGTAACTTCTTTTGGGTTCTTCACCCCTTTGTTCCTGCCATTATATGCAACATAATAGCCATAGGGGCCAAGGCGGAGCTCGGCAGGTCCATTTTCATCCTCTCCAAGGACTTTAGGAAGGCTCATAATGAACATGGCATCCTCTGCAGAAAGCTCATCTGCCTTCATGCTCCTAGGAAGGCTGACACCCTTCTTATCACTTTCACGGTACAAATAGGATCCAGTCCTCGATGTCCTTATCTCTATATCGGTCCCATCTATATATGAAGCTTCCCTGTTCTTTGAGAAGAGAATTTTCTCCGCATCCTTATCAGTGAATGTTCCAGGGAAGTAAAGGCTCTGGTCAATTGAAGCATATTCAATGCTGCCATCTTCCTTCCTGACCTCAATGTATGGACCATACTTTCCGTTCTTTATGGAATATGTATACTTCTCCCCCTCGTGCTCGAATGCATAATCGAGATTGGACAGGTGAAGGGTCTTGGCCTCACTTATCCTGACATTCCTGTTCACTTCCGTAACATCAGCCTTAAGCCCTCTGTAATCCCCATAGCCTTTCCAGAATTCATCAAGGTATTCCTTCTTGTCTTCCTTTCCGCTTGCAATCCGGTCAAGCCCCTCTTCCATCCTGGATGTGAAATCATATCCGACATAGAGGGGGAAAGCGGAATCAAGGAAATCGGAGACGAAGAAGCCAAGGAACGTCGGAACAAGTGAAGACTTTATCTTGGATGCATACCCCTTTGTAAGGATCGTTGAGATGATCTGGGCATATGTGCTTGGCCTTCCTATGCCCTTTTCCTCCAGCATCCTTACAAGAGTTGCTTCATTGAAGCGGTATGGAGGCTCTGTCGTATGTGAGACTTCCGCAGCATCTGTTATTATCCTCTTCTCCCCTTCTTCCAGCTTTGGCAGAAGTGCTTCATTCTCCCCTTCTTCCTCATCGCTCTTAATATAATCCGTGGACTCAGAGTAAACGCGCAGGAATCCGTCAAAAAGGACCTCAGTCCCGCTGGCAGACATCCTGTAATCCCCCTGCTCAAGCTTTACATTTGTTATCGCCTTGACAGCTTCCTTCATCTGGGTTGCAAGCGTCCTCTTCCAAATCAGCGTATAAAGCTTAAGCTCATCACCCGTAAGCCCTGTTTCCTTAGGGGTGCGGAAAGTGTCTCCGGCTGGCCTTATAGCCTCATGGGCTTCCTGTGCAGATTCGCTTTTTGCCTTGTAGTTCCTTTCCCTTGAAGAGAGGTAATCAGGGCCGAAGAGGGATCTTATCTGGGCCCTGGATGCCTTGATGCACTCACTCGAGAGGTTCGGGCTGTCGGTACGCATATAAGTTATGAATCCCTGCTCATAAAGGCTCTGGGCAATGCTCATGACTTCCCTTACGCTCTTGTTCAGCTTTCTTGATGCATCCTGCTGCAATGTGCTGGTAGTGAACGGGTATGAAGGAAGCACGTTCTTCTCCTGCCTTGTAATTGACTTAACGATAGCCTCTTTTCCCCTGATATCGTTAATAATCTTGATAGCTTCAACTTCAGAGAGCACAATATGCCCCTTCTTCACTTTTCCTGTCTTTCCATCAAAACTTGCTTTTGTGGCAACAGGAGCATCCTTTACAGAATCCAGTTTTGCCTTGAAGTCATCGAAAAAGATATTCACTGTGGTATAGTCATTGGATATGAATGCCCTTCTCTCTTTTTCCCTGTCCACTATAAGCTTCAGGCCTGGGGACTGCACACGGCCTGCAGATGCTTTTGTAAATCCAATCTTACGCGCAAGGATCGGGCTTATCTCATAGCCCTGAAGACGGTCTATTGCCCTCCTTGCCTCCTGGGCAGAAACGAGGTTCATATCTATTTCCCTGCAGTTGCTGAAGGCATTTGTTATAGCCTGCTTGGTAATCTCATGGAATACCATCCTGTAGCATGGAACGGACGGCTTGAGGTTCTGGTACAGATGCCAGGCTATTGATTCCCCTTCGCGGTCTTCATCGCTTGCAAGTATGAGCTGTTCAGAGTTCTTGAGTTCCTTCT
>CASFJV010000019.1 GCA_949295125.1 uncultured Spirochaetales bacterium | reverse complement strand
CTTTGTTTTCCATTTTAATAACTGCCATATAGCTTTGGAGGCAACTTATGAGATCGAGAAAACTAATTGCTATTCTAATTATCAGCATATTCGCTATTGCAGCAGCTTTTGCAGGCGGTTCAAATGAATCAGCAGGCACATCCGCTTCTGGACGCCCTGTACTTAGAGTTGCTATGGAATGTGGATACGCTCCATATAACTGGACACAGCCAACGGATGCAAACGGCGCTGTCCCTATTTCAGGCTCACCGGAGTATGCATACGGATACGACGTCATGATGGCCAAGCTCATTGCAGAGCAGATTGGATACGATCTGGAAATCGTACGCCTTGACTGGGATTCCCTTGTTCCTGCAGTACAGTCAGGCACTGTAGACTGCGCTATTGCAGGACAGTCAATCACATCAGAACGCCTTCAGATGGTGGATTTCTCAAATCCTTACTATTATGCTTCAATCGTATGCCTTGCAGATAAGAGTGGCCCTTATGCAAATGCAGAAGGTGTCCAGGACCTGGCAGGCGCCACATGCACAAGCCAGCTTGGCACAATATGGTATGACGTATGCCTGCCGCAGATTCCTGATGCAAACATCCTGCCGGCTCAGGACAGTGCTCCAGCAATGCTTGTAGCCCTCAACAGCGGCAGATGTGACATCGTATGTACAGATATGCCGACAGCACAGGCTGCATTGATGGTATATCCAAACCTCACACTGCTCGATTTTGCAGGAAGTGATGATGATTTTGAAGTAAGCGAAGAGGAGATCAACATCGGAATTTCCATCAGGAAGGGGAATACAGAGCTTCTCAATGCAATAAACGGAGTTCTTGAGACTCTTACAGTAGACGATTTTAACAGGATGATGGATGAGGCAATACAGGTACAGCCTCTAAACCAGTAATTGAAGAATTATGACTATTGCGGAAATGAATTTCTTTGAGAGGATGATCTACATCCTCTCCCGTTACAGTGGCTCCCTCCTGCGGGGAGCTCTTACTACGATGGCTATTGCGATTATCTGTACAGCGCTCGGATGCGTCATTGGATTCGCAGTAGGATTAATCCAGACTATTGAGCCACAGAAGAAGGATGGGGCCATTAAAAGGGCTATCCTGAAAGCGGTGAAAGTAATCCTCAACATCTATGTTGAAGTGTTCAGGGGAACGCCTATGATGCTCCAGGCCGCATTCATCTACTATGGCGCAGCATCGATTTTCAATATCAATCTTGGCATGTGGACTGCAGCTATCATTATCGTATCCGTCAATACAGGTGCCTATATGGCAGAGACCGTCAGAGGCGGAATTCTCTCTGTGGATGCAGGACAGAAGGAAGGAGCAAGGGCAATAGGACTGACCCAGAGCCAGTCAATGATGCTTGTCATCCTGCCACAGGCACTTAGGAATGTCATGCCTCAGATCGGAAACAACCTTATCATCAACATCAAGGATACCTGTGTACTCTCAATCATCGGAACAGTTGAGCTGTTCTTCACATTCAGGAGCATTTCAGGAGCACTCTATACCTATTTTGAGGCTGCTACAGTGACTATGGCCATCTATTTCATCCTTACATTCACCTGTTCAAGGATCCTTAGATGGGTAGAAGGCAAAATGGACGGACCATCAAATTTCGACCTTGCGACTACGGACAGCCTTGCATTCACAAGCGGAATGACAAAGTATGATGAGACAAAAGGAGGTATCCACTGATGGATGAGATCCTCAAAATAGAACACCTGGTAAAGGATTTCGGAACAAACAAGGTTCTGAAGGATATAGATTTCTCTGTCTACAAGGGTGATGTGATAAGCATCATAGGTTCATCAGGAAGCGGCAAGTCAACCCTGCTAAGATGCATTAACCTGCTTGAGGAAGCAACAGGAGGAAGCATACTCTACCATGGCAAGGACATACTGAAAGGCGAAGTGAATGAGGATGCCTACAGGACAAGAGTCGGAATGGTCTTCCAGTCTTTCAACCTGTTCAATAACTATACGGTGCTCAAGAACTGCACGATTGGACAGACACATGCACTGAAAAGGGATAAGAAGGAAGCAGAAGAAAAGGCAATGATGTATCTGACGAAAGTCGGGATGGATCAGTACATAAATGCAAAACCAAGGCAGCTGTCAGGAGGACAGAAACAGAGGGTTGCAATTGCCCGTGCACTCTGCATGGATCCGGAAGTGCTCCTCTTCGATGAGCCCACCTCTGCCCTGGACCCAGAAATGGTAGGTGAAGTGCTTGACGTAATGAGCAATCTTGCAAAAAGCGGCATGACGATGCTCGTCGTAACGCATGAGATGGCATTTGCCCGTGATATCTCAAGCAGGGTCATCTTCATGTCAGATGGAAAAATCGAGGAAGAAGGATGTCCAAAGGAGATCTTCTATAATCCCCAGAGTGAAAGGACAAAGGAATTCCTCTCACGATTCAGGGAAGGCTAGAAAAAGGCTGCAAAGCGCAGCCTTTCCTTTTTCTGCAGCACGATCTCATAAGCTGTCTCCAAAATCCTCTTTGAATTTCCTTACAAGCCTATCCTGCCAGTCTGATGTAGGCTCAAGCCTGCCAAAGAAGAAGCGCAGGGATGAAGGCTCTTCAACAAACCTCAAGCCACCGATAAGGCTCCTGTTATCATACAGCCATTTTATCCTGTCCACCGCATACTTCACCTGGGACAGTGTGAACACTCTTCTCGGCATAGCCAGGCGGAGGAGTTCTACAGCAGCCAGATGCTCAGATCCATCCTCTTCCCTCTGTTCTGATACCGTACCTCTTTCCATGCCCCTGATTCCCCCTGCAATGTATACAGCCGTAGCAAGTGATCCAGCCGGATATTCTTCCTGCCTTACATGGGGGATGAACTCAAGTGCATTCAGGTGGCATCCAAGGCCTCCTGCGGGAGTCACGACAGGAACACCGTTTTTAATCAGTTCCCTGGTCATGTACTCTATGAAAAGAGGCCCTTGGGAGATCACATCCATATCCATGGTCTCCTCCAGTCCTACGGCCATCGCCTCCATTTCCCTGACACTCATTCCTCCATAAGTCAGGAACCCCTCAAACATCGGAACAAGTTCCCTCATCTTCAGATAGAGATCTTCCCTGTTTGTAGCTATTCCACCTCCACGGGCAAATCCCAGCTTCCTTGCCGAGAAATAGATGATATCCATCGCATCTGCAATCTCCCTGGTTATTTCCCTTATGCTCTTATTCCTGCATTGCTCTTCCCTTGTCTTGATGAAATAGAGATTGTCCTGCAGCAGGGAGGCATCCATTACTGTAATGATTCCGTTTTCCTTTGCTATTGCCGATACTGCCTTTATGTTCTCAAGTGAAAGCGGCTGTCCGCCGATCAGGTTTGTTCCAGCCTCAAGCCGGATGAAAGGAATATTATCCCTTTCTTTCATAATCAGGGCCTTGAGCTTTTCAAGATCAAAATTACCTTTGAATGGATACTCACTATCAGTCTTGATCCCTTCATCAATGACAAGCTCCTCCACCCTTCCTCCAAGCCTCGTGATATGGGCTTTTGTCGTTGTGAAATGGTAATTCATAGGGATTATGCTTCCCTTTTTCACAAATGTCACAGCAAGTATGTTCTCTGCAGCCCTTCCCTGATGGGCAGGAAGGAAATAGTCAGTGCCAAAGATATCCTTCAAAGCATCCGTAAGGCGGGTAAATGTTGCGCTTCCTGCATAACTGTCATCAGCTATCATCATGGCAGCAAGCTGGTTGTCACTCATGGCATTGACTCCACTGTCTGTAAGCATATCAAGAAAGATATCCTTGTTTTTCAGAAGGAAAGTATTGTTTCCAGCTTCAGCTATTGCAGCTGCCCTTCTCTCCACATCCACCAGATCAAGCTTCTGCACTATCTTTGCCTTGTGCAGCTCCAGTGGAATTTCTTCACCCAAGTAGAATTTGATTTTCCCCATTCTGAACCTCGTTTTGAAATAAGCTAGAAAAAGTTTCCCATGTCTTAACTGCAGATTCAAGATTGTGATATGCAATTTTATGAATATTTTATGCAAAAATATGCAATTTTAAATCATTCAAACCGGATTACGCCTTATTTTAGTGAAAAAAAAGAAAGAAAAGCACATACTGCCTGCGGCTATCTGAAGGCAAAGCTTAATTACCTATTTTACCGGATTATTCTCAAGCTCAAGATCCTTAAGCAGCTCCTCATTTACCCTGTTAATCTCTTCAAGCTCTTCAGGGCTTCCATCCCAGTCCTTAAGTTCCGCATCATCGATCTCATATGAACTGTCATAGGGAAGGACTACGTATTTAGGCTTATTGCCGCAGTAAATTACGGCTGCTCCATCAGCATCCACGCTGGTAAATACCTTCCTGCAGTCATTATGGACTTCGCTGATACTGAATACATCTTTCAAGTCTATCTTCATGCTTCCATTCTATCATAGGATAATGATATTCCAATTAAAAAAGGGGCTGTCGCATAAATCACTTTTGAGAATCGGCAACATCCACTAATCAATCACAGAGCAGGACTTCGGTCCTGCTTTGTGCATTAAAGCAAGTGAATGAAAGCAGAATTTGGCCATCCGGGACAGAATCGCCCCTGGGCAATACCAGAATCAAATATGCATTGGGACCTCAGCTGGCCTGCTGTTCTAGCCTGAACCAGAAAGGCGTTCCGGCCCTGCCATTTGCAAGCCGTATGGAATACCTGAGGGCATTGCCTGCCATGCATAGGATCATCCATTCAGCCTCTATGTTCCTTATCCCGTGCATCCGGAACCTGCGGCAGCCGAATGC
>CASFJV010000018.1 GCA_949295125.1 uncultured Spirochaetales bacterium | reverse complement strand
TGGTATGATGACAAAGGAGTGTTGAACATAGGGATCATAGATTTTCTTCTCGACAAATCGCTTGTCCCGTGATACGGATAGTACCCACTGTCATTTTTCAGGCGTTTCAGTATTGATGCACAAGCATCATATTGATAATAGCAAATGTCATTGATCTGTCATGTGCATTAGAAAATTTAATTGCGGGAATCCTCACGTCTTCAGGCGGGAGATGAGAGCAATCTATTTTCCTTTCTGATTCTCTATATATCTTTCAACTGTGCTTGCTGACAAGTTCCCTGCTGATCCGATATAAAAGCTTCTCGTCCACAGTGTTGGGAGTCTGCTCCTCAGCCACTGATGCCTTGCCCTCAATATTCTTGATGTGTAACCCTTGAGCTGGTTCACGATATATTTCGGCTCATATGAAGGCTTCCCTTCTATGAATATATGCACATGGTCAGGCATCACTTCCATTGCGATAATCCTGAGCCCCAGTTCAGCTGCCTTTTCCTTGAACAGCATCTTAAGCTCCTGTGCAATTGGTTCAAGAATCGGCCTCCTGTATTTCGGGCAGAATACGATGTGGTATTTCAGTGAATAGACTGAATGGGCAGAGGAATATCTCTCATATCTTCCGTTTTCTCCATCTTTCATGGATTGTATTATATATCTGTCAATGGTATAATTTAAAAATGGTTAAGGCTTACCGTTATCGTCTGCATCCTGATGAAGAACAACTGGCCCTTTTACGCCGGGCTGCGGGTAGTGTGAGGTATGTCTATAACCAGGGCCTGGAATACCGGATCAAGGCGTATAAGAGACGCGGTGAATCAATGAACTATCATGACACAAGGAAGCTTCTCAATAAGCTGAAGAAGGCAAAGCCTTGGCTCCGAGAAACCTATAGCCAGTCGCTCCAGATGGCCCTCCGCAATCTAGATTCCGCATTCACGAACTTCTTCCATAATCCTAATCAGTTCGGATATCCCAACTTCAAAAAGAAGGGAGGAAGGAATACGGTACAGTACCCTCAGAACTGCCGTGCGGATTTCCAGAAGCAGATGCTGTACATCCCAAAGATCGGCCGGGTGCAATGCATCTTCCATAAGCGTTTCAACGGTAAGATAAAGACCGTCACTGTCTCGCTTGAGCCTTCAGGCGATGTCTATGCAAGCGTTCTCGTCGATGATGGGAAGAAGCATGAGGATATCCCAGCTGAACGCAATGTGGAATCAGAGGCCGATGTGCTCGGAATCGATATGGGCGTGAAGACGCTTGCCACGTGTTCCGATGGCACTTCCTATGAGAACGGGAAGTACCTTTCAAAGGCGGAGAAGCGGCTGAAACGGGAGCAGAGAAACCTATCAAGGAAGAAGAAAGGATCAAGTAACAGGAACAAGCAGAGGAAGAAGGTCGCGAAGATCAACCAGAGGATATCGAACCAGAGGAAAGATGCCATAGAGAAGGCAACGGCGGAAATCGCAGGCAAGAGCCACGCCGCGGTCGCTGTCGAGAATCTTAATGTCAAAGGCATGGTCAGAAATCATCATATGGCAAAATCCGTATCTGATGCAGCCATGTCTTACTTTCTTACAAGGCTTGAGACAAAGTGCAGGAACAAAGGAAAGACATTTGTGAAAATTGACAGGTGGTACCCTTCGAGTCAAGCCTGCTCAGCCTGTGGCTTTATAAACAAAGAGATAAAAGATCTAAAAATCCGGGAATGGGAATGTCCTGTATGCCACACGCGCCATGGAAGGGACGGCAATGCCTCTCTTAACATAGCGCGCGAAGGATATCGCCTGATTGCCCGGCTACCCATGGACGGTGGGGAAGTAACGTCTGTGGAGAAGACGGCTCTGCAGCAGGGCAATCAAGTTTCTGCTGTAACTGGCTTCGCGGAAGCAGGAAGAGTTCTCAGAAGAGAAGCTCCCTGCCTTTAGGCGGGAGAGTTGTCACAACTATTGTTGACATGTACAGGGGGCTGTGGGAGATAGAGGAGAACTTCAAGATAACAAAGTCATTCCTTTCTGCCCGCCCAGTGTATGTTCGCAAGGAAAACAGCATAAGAGCCCATTTCCTGACATGTTTCATAGCACTGCTGATGGTCAGGCTTATGGAGAAGAAGACAGACCACAAGCTGAACCATAGTGAAATTGTAAATGCCTTGCAGAGTGCTATGGCTGCAGAGGTTGATGATGGGATCTACAAGAACATAGTCAGTTCAAAGGCGATGGATGTGATGGGCAAGACACTGGGGCTTGACCTTACAAAGGCATGGTACACGGCAAAGGAGATTAGATCTCTTGCCGCTGAACCGAGAAAAAGTTGAAAAAAAGATCAGATGGTACTACAGGCATGCTGCTTTTTTCGAACACAGGCCGCTTTGAGTTAATCTTTTCAGCATCAGTGTTTAAGGCCGTTATTTTACTCTTGGAGCTTCGGAAAAAGAGTTTATATTTTAATCTTCACTGTTCTGCTGAGCTTAATACATAAGGCTGCTGTGCCATTACGTTTTTGTTTGCCTTGTCAGCACATAATAGTATGTTTTCTGCTTTTCTGCAGTTTCTCTGTACTTCTTGTGCCAGTCCAGCTTTGAGAAGATGCACTCTGATCTGAGTTTGTCGAATTCGGCTTCGTTAAATGGCCTGTCCAGCAAATGAACCAGATCATAAAGCCGTTCACTGGAATATGGAAGGGAGTTTATTTCCTGCCTGATGTC
>CASFJV010000017.1 GCA_949295125.1 uncultured Spirochaetales bacterium | reverse complement strand
AACACCTGCCCACAGTTTCTGCATCGGATTGTGTGTATCATTATTTCGTCTGCCCAGCCGTTTTCAGTTTTCACTTTGTCCAGTGGGCATGTGGATTCTTCCTTGACCAGTTCAAAATCTCCATCATCTGCTGTTAGCTGTCTGATATACGCGATGCAGTTCATGTAATCGTCAGGAGTGTCGAATTTCCTCCATGTCCTTATTCCTTTGCAGTGGTCACACATAGTGGTGTCTCCTTTTTGCCAATGCTGTCGCTAGCCTTGTATATCAGCACTAGTAGGGGTTCTTTTCAGCGTTCAATCTACAGTGATTACATGTCCCCAAAATTGATTTCCCTATATTGCTGGTGTACTGCAAGTATAACATATATTGATTCAGGATATTTCTGCTGTGGATTCCTATTGTTCGCCAATTAGATGGATGGTAGATTAGTCGTGATAGAACTGTCTTTTCCGGTGATGATATTCAACTTTTCGATTGATATCACTGGTACGTTTTTGGTACGTTTTTAGCAAAAAATAGCTTATTCCTGACATAATATGAAAAATGTGTAGAAAATAAGTGCTTATAGAATAATGGGATATAAATGGGCCCAAAATGTCTTTTTATGTTGCGTTTTGTTGCATTTATGGTACACTAAGACTATGGAAGGAAAGCTAATAGTAATCGCAATAGGCGGAAATTCATTAATTGAAGATGAGGGGCATGTCACAGTTGCTGCCCAGTACAAGGCTGCAGAGAAGACTGCACATCATATTGCAAGGCTCATAAAGGAGGGCAACAGGGTTGTGATTGCCCATGGAAACGGGCCGCAGGTAGGCTATATCCTGCTCAGGAGTGAGTATGCACGCAAGATACTGCATGCTGTTCCTCTTGACAGCTGCGTGGCAGATACCCAGGGAGCAATAGGCTACCAGCTTCAGAAAGCCCTTAAGAATGAGATGAAGAAACTTGACCTGGATAAGAAGTGTGCAACAGTAGTTACGCAGGTGGAGGTGTCCGACAGCGATCCATCCTTTTCAAATCCTACAAAACCGATCGGCTCATTCATGAAGAAGGAGGATGCCGAATACCATAGGGATCACGATGGATGGTCCATTGTTGAAGATCCAAAGAAAGGATGGAGGAGGGTGGTTGCATCCCCAAAGCCGGTCTCTATAATCGAGCTCGATACTATAAGGACACTGCTTGATAACGATGTTGTGGTCATAGCATGCGGAGGGGGAGGCATTCCTGTTGTCTATGATGAGGACGGGATGCTTTTTGGAAGGGAAGCCGTGATCGACAAGGACCTTGCCAGCGCAATCCTTGCCAAGAGCCTCAAAGCTGATCTGTTCATAATATCAACAGCAGTCGACAAGGTATGCCTTGATTATGGAAAGGAGACAGAGCGGAAGCTGGACAGGATCACTGTCAGCGAGGCTGAAGAGTATATTGGCCAGAAACAGTTCCCTCCAGGATCCATGCTTCCAAAGATACAGGCTGCAATAGACTTTGTGAAGGTGACTGGAAATGAGGCAATTATCACAAATCCGGAAAACCTCTATGACTCACTCTACTCAGCTGGCGGAACCAAGATTACGCTCTCTTAAAAGGAAATAGTGTGTGATGTTCACCAGGTAAAGTGATGCCATTACCATGAGCACTGAAAGGTTGTCCTGGATGAACACTTCTGGGAACATCCCTTTCAGGATGAAGGCAAGCGCTATTATGATCAGCTCGATGAAGCTGATATAGTAGCGCTTTCTTATTCTCTTTCCCCTGAATGCCTCAAAAGTCATCACTATCGCCAGAGGGTTTGCGTAAAGGAAATTGGCATTCAGGTATGTGACGCTGTGGTTCGTTGCAGTCATCATGAAAATAAGAACAGAGCTCAGCAGGAATATATATATGCATAATATTCCATTTATGATGTCAGAAAGCCTGTTCAATGCTTTCAACCTTGAAGAGTAGAGGAAGAATGAGGCGAAAAAGAAAGAGACTGAGAATATCAGGGCATAGAAGTTAAGGCTGTGCCTCCTGTACTGTATTCTCCCTGAATCGTTTATTATGGTGCTTTCAGTGTTTTCAAATTCCTCAACCGCACTCATCAGCTCAAGGGGAAGGAAGCACTCATCATAGAGTGTAGCAGGCTTATCGATATCAGGACCTTCAAGGAAGTTCAGCGTGAAAGAGACAATAGGATTCTTGTCCAATGAGAGGTTTGCTGCTTCCCTCAGTGTTCTTCCCGTATTTATTGAAGATGCCCACTGCCTGAATTTCCCTCCAGTCGCTTCATTATATATGTCACGGACCCTTGTGGCGCAGTTATCATAATAATAGTCATAAAGGTATGTGTTGTTTTCACTTCTGGCATTGTACCTTAGAAAGGAGAATAATGCATTCCTGCTCTGCAGAGAGAGGCTATCGAGTGCAGTCCTGTGGACTCTCCGCCCTTCCTGAGAGAAGCCTTCAATCCTGCTTTTTCCATCTGTTGCATAGATGTTGTACAAAAGCCTTCCGAAAATGAAATTCCTGTAAAATCCCTCACTGAATGTGAAAAAGCCGTAGTCATAGAATATGGGATCAAACCCATCAACTATTATTTCAAGGCTGGTATGGCCGAAGTAGGTGAACACCTCATTGCCTGTTTCCGTGGTTATCAGGTTTATTGTGATATCATCAAAGGCGGCATCCTGGCTGGCAAAATCGAATTTCTCAATGTTCTCGAGGGATGGAAACGGGTTTTCAATGCCTGAGCCCGTGATGGAGAGGGCAGAAAGGGGAATTGAGAGTATGAATGCAGCAAGAATTGAGATGATCCGTTTCATAGAACAATATAGTAATACCATCGTTGACTTTTTTCACTATTGCAACTAGTTTTTTTCGTATGCAGCGGGATGAAAAACTCTTAGGGACAGTCATAAACAGCGAGAGAAGCGGGGAACGTGACAGGATCATTTCCATCATCACTCCATCTGACGGCCTTATAAGAGCCCGTGTCTACGGAGCGCAGAAAAGCAGCAAAAGCATAAAAGCTCCGCTTTTCTCAGAAGGGATATTCTCCATCTATGTACCTGCAAACAGCAACGTGATCCTGAAAGATGCAGATATTACTAACATACGCTCTGAAATAAACGGTGATCTGGACCGGATAACTGCAGCCACACTCTTTTCCGAGCTCTCACTCTCCTCGAGGTTTTACGACATGGAACTGTATAACCTCCTTGCCCTCTCCCTCGACTCCCTTGCCCTTGGAATTGACTATAAGAGGATAACGATAATATTCATCATAAAATTCCTGACCCTGGAGGGATCACTTTCTGATTATGAGAGCTGTCCAGTGTGCCAGAAAGTATATTCAAAGGATGAGATTCTGGGCTATAATAACGTGGTTGGCTCATCATGCTGCCAGAACTGTTCTACGGGAGAAGATAGGCTGATCCTCCCCCCTCAGGCACGGCATTTCATAAGGGAGTGCATCATTAAGGATTTTAAATCCATAATCTCATTCAATATCAGCAGTCAGCAGGAAGACAGGATATTCCGCTTCATGCTGCGCCTCCTTTCTGCAAAAAAGGAAAATGGGATAAAGACACTCTCTTCCGGCATCTGGCCACTTTTTTAGGAATAGAAGATGATATACAGCATAAAGAAGGCAGACAGCACAAAAGTAAGGAAGATAAGCGAAGAGTACAATATTGGAATGCTGAAATCCACGATCATAGAAAGGCGTGGGCTATCAGACAGGGAGAGCATGAAATTCCTCTTTGAGTCTGATCTTGTCTACCAGAATTCACCATTCCTTTTTGATGATATGGACTCTGCCGTTGAGAGGATAAACCAGGCGATTGATGAAGGTGAGAGGATCTTCATTTTCGGGGACAGGGATACTGATGGCATTACAAGTACTGCACTTCTTTACAAGGAGCTTTCAAGGCTTGGTGCGAAAGACATCACGCTCCGCCTTCCTGTAAATGATGAGCCGTATGGCCTGACATCTGATATCATAGGGGAAGTGGTTGACAGCAGCTCTACGCTCCTCATCACTGTCGATAACGGCATCAGTGCAATAGATGAGATAAGGATACTCAGGGATGAGGGGGTAGACACTATCGTTGTGGATCATCATCTTCCCTCATCTTCCTTTCCCCCTGCAGTTGCCATACTTGATCCCAAGATAGAAGGTTCTGGCTATCCTTTTGAGGGGCTTTCAGGCTGTGCGGTTGCTTTCAAGCTCTGTTATGCACTACGCTTCTCAAGATCACCGCTTTATCAGAGCGAGCTTATCTTCTTCCATGCTGTTCCCGGTAATGACACTATAAAGATGAGCGCTGTCAAAATGCTTAACTTCATCCGGGAGGATGAGTGCTATGAGGAGCTTTCCCTCAATATGGTATCTTCTTCCTCATCCAGGATGGTCAGCTTTCTCAACCAGGGGCTTCCAATCGTTGTAATTGACAGGGATCAGGAGCTCAGGGCGCTTGAGAATGCTTTTTCCGACAGGATTGAAATAGCCTTGAATGATGTAAGGCCTGAACTTGAATCAGTCATTTCCTCGGTCAGGGGGAAGAGCCTTTTCACGCTCTCCAATATCTCGAGGGCAGTGCGCTACAGTGATGGAAAAGACAGGGAACTTGATACTCTCATATCCCTTTTCCGCTCTGCAATGCTTTATAAGAGCAGGGATATATCAGAAGGTCTTGATGAGGCTCTTGCCCTTACAGCCATTGCTACTGTTGCAGATCTCATGCCGCTAAGGAATGAGAATATGCTCCTTGTAAAGGCAGGTCTGAAGGCTCTTGAGAACAATCCGCCGGATTATTTGAAGATAGTGCTCTCTTCCCTGGATCTGCTTGGCAGGAAGGTAAGGAGCAAGGATATATCGTACTATCTTGCCCCTCTCATCAATTCATCCGGAAGGCTTGGAAAGCCTGATGTCGCACTCAATCTCTTCCTTTCTGGGAATAGGGATGACATCAAGAGGCTTTCAGAAGAGCTTATTGAAATGAACAGGGAGAGGAAAGCAAATACAGAGGAGGCTTACCAGAGTGTAAGGGATGAGGCAGATGCATCACTTTCTTTCTATCTTGGGCGGTTCATACTGGTTGAGAAAGACATTCCAAGGGGCCTTACTGGAGCCATTGCATCAAGGCTTCTGAATGAGAAGGGAAGGCCGACACTGGTTCTTGCCGTTACCGATGACGGAAGGATAAGTGCCAGCATGAGAAGCCGCGGAAACTTCAATTCTAGGGAATTCCTGGAAGACTTTGCTCCAATTCTGCAGGACTATGGCGGACACAGCTATGCAGCCGGCTTTTCCATGGCAAAGGAGAATCTTGAGGAATTCAAGGCTATCCTTGCCGATAAGGTTTTCTCCATGAAGGATGAAGAAGAGGAGGAAAGCATAAATGTTGATGCCGAAATTCCTGAAAGCTACATGGGGAAGGAACTCTGGGCCATAGCGGATTTCTTTGAGCCGTATGGGCAGGAGAATGAATGCCTGCATTTCCATATCAGGCGTGCAAAAGTCGTGGAAATAGTCCCAAACAGGAATGGCGCAAGCTACCTCAGGTTCTCAATTTCATACAACGGTGAGATATGGCCGGCGGTATTCTGGGATTTCGATCCTGAGAAGGAACACGTTGAAAAAGGAAGTTCAGTTGAGCTTATTTTCACACCTGAAGTCAATACTTATAAAGGATTTAGCAAGCTTCAGCTGAACGTGGTTTCCTTAAGTGCTGTGCAGTGATGGCTATCTTGCGTTTTTCTTCGGTTTTTGGTATTTACAAAGAGTTATCATTTTTGCTATATTCAATTTGTTGCCTTTATAGGGCGCATATCAGAGCAAATATTATATAAGGTGGAATATACTCATGGCTAGAAGATGCGATATCTGTGGAAAAGGGACTGTTTCAGGATCTATCGTTCCACGCAAAGGTCAGGCTAAGAAAAAAGGCGGTGTTGGACAGCACATCGGCGTAACAAAGAAGAGAGTTTTCAGACCAAACCTCGTTTCTGTAAAGGCATTAATTGACGGAACACCAAGAACCATCAAAGTATGCACACGCTGCCTAAGAAGCGGAAAAATCCAGAAAGTGGTATAAGCTGGATTTCCAATTTTTGAGTGAACAGAGTCTAATCGGCCCTGTTCATTTTTTTTGCCCTTGAGAGTATCAGTAAAATTTTGCATAATCTATTTAGCCAAGGGGGCTGATACTCATGCAAAATGACTACAGGGTTCACGCTGTTGAAGGCGTGATGGTCTCTACCAAGAACGGAATACAGAAATTACTCGATCTATATAAGGGCAGCGAAGATCACCAGGTCTTTGTGATCTCTCCTGTAAAGGATAACGAACTCTCTCTTACCGGTCTTCTTGAGAAGGCGGAAAAAAAGGATGAGAAGCTGTGGGCTGTTATAGAGCGCAGCAGGAGCAGCTGGCTTGAACTGAGTGAGAACAGCCTTGAAAATGATGTTACGAGCTTTGTCACAGAAGCGATCAATGCATCCTTTGCAAAAGTGGAAGATGTTCTGAAAGCTGTATGGCTCCTTGAGAAAAGCAGCCCGGAAAGCATCATCTACCTTGAGAGCATGACAAGCTTTTTTATCGCTTCAATCCTTTCTGCTCTTTTTGAGGAGGAGAATGTTGAGGCTAGCATATTTGAGGTGGGGGAGGCAGTAAGGCGGTCCTCATTCCCAAAAGGCGCTTCCTTTGTGTATGGAAGGATGCTTCTTCCTGAAACGGAAAGAAAGGATGCATCCGGCAAGGTAAGGAGGGAAGGGGAAAGCGAATACACTGCATCAATCATCGCTGCAAACATAAATGCTCACCTTACATTCTGGAACCACAGGTCACTTCTCAGGACTGCAAGCGAGAAGGATGTCCCGTCTGCAGAAGTGATCAAGAACCTCAGCTATGCTGAGGCTGCTGAGCTTTCCTTCTTCGGCGCTCCTATCGTCCATCCACATTCATTCATTCCTGCAGCTGCGAAAGGCCTTCCAATAAGGCTCAGGTACTGGGGGGATATCGATGACAGTGGCACACTGGTCTCAAAGGATGTCATCAAGGACAAGGACAAGGCTGTAAAGGCATTTTCCGTAGTAAGGAATGTTTCCCTTATAAACATAGAAGGAAGCGGCATGTCCGGAGTCCCCGGTGTCTCTTCAAGGCTTTTTACAGCACTCAGGAATGAGCATATATCAGTAATACTCATCAGCCAGGCATCGAGTGAATACTCAACCTGTTTCGCTGTCCCGAAATCAGATAGTGCTGCATCACAGCGTATAATCAAGAAGGAGTTTGCAGAAGAGATTGCAAAGAAAGCCATTAACGGGGTAGAGGTTGAGAATGACTGCGCTATCCTTGCCGTAGTTGGCGAAGAGATGTCCGGAGCCGTAGGTGTTGCCGGAAAGTTCTTCTCTTCCCTTGCCAAGAGCAATATAAGCATCAGGGCAATTGCCCAGGGCTCAAGCGAAAGGAATATCTCTGCCGTAATCAAGATGGAGGACAGTGCAAAAGCTCTCAGGGCACTGCATTCCGGCTTCTTCATGTCAGCACAGTCCCTTTCGGTCGGACTCTTTGGGCCGGGGAATATCGGGGGAACGCTGCTTGATCAGATCGGAAGGGAATCTGAAAGGCTGAAAAAACAGTTTGACCTTGATATCAGGATCAGGGGCATTGCAACAAGCACAAGAATGCTTCTCTCTGATGAGGGGGTTGACCTCTCCTCCTGGAGGGACAAGTTTGAAAAGTATTCTGTCCCATATAACGATGCGATATTCATGGAACATATCGGTGCTACCTATTATCCGCATAAGGTTATTATTGACTGCACATCAAGCCAGGAAAGGGCACTTACATACAAGAGCCTTCTTGACCAGGGATTCAATATTATCACCCCAAACAAGAAAGCGAACAGCGCTTCATATGGCTATTACAAAAGCCTGATAGAGACATCCAGGAAGACTGGAGCAAAGTATTATTATGAGACGACAGTCGGAGCAGGGCTTCCGATCATTACAACCCTTAAGGATCTCAGGGAAACAGGTGATGACATCAGGAAAGTGGAGGGCATGGTTTCTGGAACCCTTGCATGGCTTTTCAGTTCATATGATGGAACAGTCCCATTCTCTTCACTTGTGCTTAAGGCAAAGGAAATGGGATATACTGAGCCTGATCCAAGGGATGACCTGTCTGGCATGGATGTTGCAAGGAAGACAGTAATACTTGCCAGGGAACTTGGATACTCTACGGAAGTTGAGGATATAAAAATCCACTCCCTTGTTCCTGAGGCACTCAGGACAGCAAGCAAGGATGAATTCCTTGAACGCTTAAGCGAAATGGATGCTGAGATGGAAGCACTATACAGGAAGGCAAGAAGTGAGAATAAGAACCTGCGCTACGTGGGGAAGGTTGATGAGGATGGCATATGTTCTGTAGGCCTTGAGCTGTATGATGATGACCATCCATTTTCCCAGGCAAAGGGAACAGACAATGTTATTGCATTCACAACAGAGCGCTATCTGAAGCAGCCGCTCGTAATAAAGGGACCGGGAGCAGGGCCAGAGGTGACAGCTGCCGGGGTATTTGCAGACATGCTCAGGCTTGGGGCATATCTGGGAAGCAGGATATAAGAGGAGGAAAGAAGATGTATTTTGTTTCAACACGTGATGAGAAAGGAACTAAATTCAGCGCAACAGATGCGATAATGAAAGGGCTTGCACCAGATGGAGGGCTTTTTGTACCGGAGCATATTCCATCCCTTCCTGAGGATTTTACAATGGAAAAGGGATATGCATATGCGGCATACCAGGTGCTCAGGCCGTATTTTGAGGGAGATGAGGCAGAAGGCGATCTGCTTGAGATATGCAGCAAGGCATTTGATTTCCCTGTGAGTTTCCATCAGGATAACGGTAAGGATACCCTTGAGCTCTATTATGGCCCCACATCCGCATTTAAGGACTTCGGTGCAAGGTTCCTTGCCTACTTCATGGAAAACAGGCTTAGGAAGACTGGAGAAGACCTGACTGTACTTGTTGCGACAAGTGGCGATACTGGAGGAGCTGTGGCCTCTGCTTTCTACAGGAGGGAGCATATAAAGGTGAAGGTTCTTTTCCCAAAGGGCGGGGTCAGTGAGCGTCAGATGAGGCAGCTCACATGCCTTGATGATAATGTTGAGGCATTTGAGGTCGATGGCACTTTTGATGACTGTCAGAAGATGGTTAAGGATGCATTCATGGATCCTTCCCTTAAGGGCCTTACAAGTGCAAACAGCATAAACCTGGGCCGACTCCTTCCTCAGGCCGTCTACTATGTATGGGCATCCTTCATATACCAGGCAAGATACTCTAAAGAGCCTGTCATGATCATTCCTAGCGGAAATGTCGGAAACAGCACAGGTGCCTTCTGGGCCAAGGCAATGGGAGCTCCAATAAGGCATATTGAGCTTGCTGTCAATGCAAACAGGACAATACCTGATTATCTTGAGAGCGGCGAGTACAGGCCAAGGAAGAGCTGCCATACGCTTGCAAACGCAATGGATGTAGGAGCTCCGAGCAACATGGAACGCCTTTTCAGCCTTTTCAGGAGCTATGATGAATTCAAGGCCAATGTCAGCAGCCACAGCGTTGATGATTTCAAGATCAGAACAACCATCAAGGACGTTTATGATGAATCAGGCTATGTGATCTGCCCTCATACTGCATGTGCTGAGTATGTAAGAAGGACATTCTACAGTGATGATCCTACAGTGGTGGTAGCAACTGCCCATCCGGCAAAGTTTGAGAATATTGTGGAAGCTGTGATAGGAAAGGAGGTCCCGATTCCTGAAAAGCTTTATGATATGATAAGCCGCGACTGCAGCTATACAGAGATAAAGGCCGATTATAAGGACCTGTTCTGATTTTGAGCTCCCGATCCATAAGGAAAGGGAGCCTTTTTTCTATTTAATCCCTTTCTTTTTCCTTGGAAGGACATTTCCGTAGAAATAGTATATGAGGATCGCAGCTGATGTGATGATCCATGAGATTGGATAGCAGAGGAATACTGAGGTGAGCGTATGCCAGATCCTTGGGAATACCTGCAGCCAGAGTGCCCTCAGGACGCAGATTCCAATAACTGTTATCACAGTTGGAATAAGCGTCTTTCCGCATCCCCTGAGAACTCCGCTCATGATTTCAATTGGAACATAGGTGATCCATGTCGGAGCAAGGAGGAGAAGGATCTCAACGCCAATGGCAAGAACATCCAGATCTGATGTGAAGAGCCTCAGGCTCATATCCCCAAGGGCGAGGAACAGTACTGATATTATCACTGTCATGATGAACCCGATAAGCATCGAAATCCTTACGCCTTTCCTTACCCTGTCAAACAGCTTTGCACCATAGTTCTGTCCAACAAATGTGGTTGCAGCAATGCCGAATGCATTGATGCTCATCCAGAAGACAGAATCTATCTTTCCATATGCGGCCCATGCTGCCGCAGTAGCTGTTCCAAAGGAGTTCACATTTGCCTGTATTATAAGGTTTGAGATCGTATAGAGTATTGACTGTATTCCTGTAGGCAGTCCGATTCTCAATGTATTTTTGAGTATGTTCCTGTCAACTGATATATTCCTGAGCGACAGCCTTATCCCGTCATCGAGTTTTCCAAGGTATATCAGGACGAGTACGGCAGAGGCTGCCTGGCTTACGATGGTGGCTATTGCAGCTCCGGCAACACCCATGTCAGTGAATCCTACGAAAAGAACATCAAGGATGATGTTGATTACGCAGCTGACAATAAGGAAGTAAAGCGGCTTTCTCGAATCTCCGAGTGCCCTGAAAATTCCGGCTCCCATATTGTAGACGGTATTGAACACGCTTCCAAGGAAGAATATCCTCATGTACCTTTCGGCTGGGTCTATTACGTCATCAGGTGTGCCGATCAGAAGGAGGATAGGGCGTGTGAATAGGATGCCTATTATGAGTATTGCAATTCCTCCGGCCAGGGCGATCACTATGGATGTCTCAATGGCCTTTTTCGTGTCCTTGTAATCCTTAGCCCCATAGTACTGGCTTATCACTACAGTGGCACCGCTGCTAAGTCCGGTGAAGAATCCTATAAGAAGGTTGATTGCGGTTCCAGTTCCGCCACCGACGGCTGCAAGGGCGGCAGAGCCCAGGAACTGTCCCACTACGATTGCATCAACAGTATTGTACAACTGCTGGAAAAACGTTCCGAATAATATAGGGAAGAAGAACAGCAGGAGCTGCTTAGAGATTTTTCCCTCTGTAATACCATTTACTCTCTCAGCTTTACTCATACGTAGAGGGTATTATCATGGAAATCACTTTTTATTCAACATCTTTTTTGAAACAGGAGGAAACGTATTGACTAACGTTGAAGTGTTAGCTTATTCTAACCGTGTTAGAGCTATCTAACACTAGAGGAGTTTATGATGCCGCTTACATTAATCGGAAAGGGCAGGAGCGTAAAGGTCAGGAAAGTGTCCGGACCTGAAGATGTCAGAAGGTTCCTTGGAAACCTTGGATTTACTGCTGGGGCTGATGTCGAGGTGCTTAATGTGCTCTCAGGCTCACTGATTGTCAGGATCAGGGATTCGCGTGTTGCTTTGAATGAGGATATGGCACGCCGCATTTTGATTTAGTACGCATAGGAGAAACAAATATATGAAACTTAGCGAAGCAAAAATCGGCTCAACAGTGACTGTTGAGAAGATTGAGGGGGATGGGGCATATAAACGCCGCATCATGGATATGGGGCTTACTAAGGGAACGGAACTTTATATCAGGAAAGTCGCTCCTCTTGGAGATCCTATTGAATTAACTGTAAGGGGCTATGAGCTCTCACTCAGGAAAAATGACGCTGAGTGCGTAGAGGTGAGGTAAGAGTATGGAAATCAAGCTAGCATTGGCAGGAAACCCGAACTGCGGAAAGACAACGATGTTCAATGCCCTTACCGGGGCAAGCCAGTATGTTGGAAACTGGCCTGGTGTCACTGTGGAGAAAAAAGAAGGGAAGCTGAAGGGCAGCAGATACTCTGATGATGTAACAGTTACAGACCTTCCTGGAATCTACTCCCTTTCCCCTTATACGCTTGAGGAGGTCGTAACCAGGAATTACCTTCTCAATGACAGGCCTGATGCAATAATCGACCTTGTTGATGCGACAAATATAGAAAGGAACCTGTATCTCACTACACAGCTTCTTGAGACAGGGCTTCCTGTTGTAATAGCACTCAATATGTCTGACCTGATTGCAAAGAGAGGTCTCAAGATCGATACTGGCAAGCTTTCAAGGGAACTTGGATGTCCTGTTATTGAGACAAGTGCACTGAAAAAAAAGGGACTTTCTGAACTTATTGACACAGCCATTGCTGCTGCTAAGAAAAAGGAAAATGCAATCCCTTCAAGGATTTTCAGCCCAGATATAGAGAAGGCTATTGATGATATTTCCTCTTTCATTCCATCAAGTGATGAGAAGAAGAGATGGTATGCGGTAAAAGCCTTTGAGAATGATGAGAAGGCCCTCTCTGGAATATCGATCAATGCAGATGCAATGAAAATGATCAGGGAAGAAAGGGAAAAGCTTGAGAGAGAGAAGGATGACAATGCTGAAGGCATCATTACTGATGAGCGCTACAGGTACATACAGGGCATCGTTGCAAAAACTGTAAAGAAGGGAAAGGAAAAGCTCTCTCCATCCGACAGGATCGACAGGATCGTGACAAACAGGATACTCGGCCTTCCTATCTTCATCCTTGTAATGTGGTTTGTATACTATGTAAGCGTTACTACAGTCGGTACTATGACAACTGACTGGACAAATGATGTCTTTGTGGTTGCAATACAGGATGCCGTTGCCAGTGGACTAGGTGCAATTGGGGCTGGCGATTTCGTTATATCGCTAGTTGTGGATGGAATTATCGGCGGGGTTGGAGCCGTTCTTGGCTTTGTCCCCCAGATGGCAATACTCTTCCTCCTTCTCTCCATTTTAGAAGATTCTGGATATATGGTTCGCATCGCATTTGTCATGGACAGGATTTTCAGGCACTTTGGCCTTTCCGGAAAGAGCTTCATTCCTCTTTTAATCTCATCTGGATGCGGAATTCCCGGTATCATGGCAAGCAAGACAATCGAGCAGGAGAATGACAGGAAGCTTACGATCATGACAGCAACATTCATCCCATGCGGGGCCAAGCTTCCGGTAATTGCGCTCATGGGCGGAGTAATGGCATCCAAGATCAGCGGAAGCTATAAAGCTGGCGGAATGGTTGCACCTATGATGTATTTCATTGGAATTCTTGCAGTCCTCATTTCTGCAATCATGCTGAAGAAGACCAAGCCATTTTCAGGAAAGCCGGCTCCATTTGTAATGGAACTTCCTGAGTACCATATTCCAAGCGTGAAGAACGTCCTTCTGCACGTGTGGGAACGCCTGAAGGGATTTATCGTAAAAGCTGGAACCATACTGTTCCTGGCCTGTGTCATTATGTGGTTCCTCTCTGGTTTTGGATTTGCTGAAGGCGGATTTGGCATGGTTGAGGATAGTGCGGACAGCCTCCTTGCCGCTATCGGTGGATTGATTGCACCTCTCTTTGCTCCTCTTGGCTTTGGCTCCTGGCAGGCTGTTGCAGCATCCCTGTCCGGATTCAGTGCAAAGGAAGCAATTGTATCTACAATGGGAGTACTTGCAAATGTGGCAGGGGATACTGAGGATGCAGTTACTGTCGCTTCAGGTGTTGCCGCATGGTTCCCAAGTGCAGTTGCCGCATTCTCTTTCCTCCTTTTCAATCTCCTTGACTCCCCATGCCTTGCAGCCATTGCCACTATGGCAGAGCAGCTGAAGAGCAGGAAATGGTTCTGGTTTGCCATACTCTTCCAGAATCTGTTTGCATATGCAGTCACACTCTGTGTCTACCAGATTGGAACACTGGTTACCTCAGGAGTCTTCGGATTTGGAACTGCTGTTGCATTTGTGGTCCTTGCTCTTCTTCTTTACATGCTCTTCAGAAGGGATCCCTATAAGGACAGCAAAATCCTTACAAAGAGATCTGTTGAGGTTGCATAATGGTAAACTTCATTATTCTTTTCCTGATCGCTTCCTATATGGTGTTCGTTATAAGGAAACTGAGAAGCGACAGGAAAAAGGGTGTTTGCACAGGATGTACAGGCAAGGACTGTGCATCCTGCAAAGCCTTCAGTGACAGTTATTTTGATGATTTGATAAAAAAGGCAAAAGAAAATGGTAGATAGCATAATTCTCCTGATTGTCCTAGTAATAATGATTTTCGCAGTAAAGGGAACTGTAAAGCACTTCAAAGGTGAAGGGCCCTGCTGCCAGGGCGGATCAGGTGAGGTGAAAAAAGAGAAAAGGCTTACTGGAAAAGTTATTGGCGAAAGGGATATCAGGATAGGCGGTATGCACTGCTCCAGTTGCGCCATCAGGTGTGAAAACGTGCTTAACAGGATTGACGGACTGAAAGCGGATGTGGACTATAAGACCGGACTGGCACACATCAGATACACAAGAAAAATAAGTGAAAGTGAAATAAGGGATGCAGTGGAAAGGGCAGGATACAAATTCCTTGCCTAAGCTGAAGGGCTGTGAGAAAATAGCTCTGGAGGCCATTATGTTCAGGAAACTTATGATAGCCATTGCGCTTTCCCTGATTGCAATTCCATCAGTTTTTTCATCCAGCTATTCCATGATCATTCCTGATGGTATGGGGGAGGATATAATTCTGATGGATGATAGTGGAAATGAGTTCGCTCTTGATGATGAATACGTTTTCTTCAAGACATGGAATGGATTTCTAATTGAACAGTACAGTGCAGAGGGGGCATTCACAATCACGGATTATGACGGCTCTGCCACTCTGATCTTCACCCGTCCATGCGAGAGCTATGCAATGGAGATGCTTCTTAGGAGGCTTGGACGCAATTTGAGCACTGTCGTTTTCCTCTCCGCAATTGCAGATGCTGATGCTCTGGTGCGCTATGCAGGAAATGCAGATATTGTTGCTCTTGGAAAAATTCCAGTGCATGAGAGCCTTGTTCTTGAAAGATCTGGAATGAGCGTTACTGAAATCAGGTGGGGCGATGTAGTTGAAATGAACGGTGGACGGCCTGAAGTGAAGGGGCCTTCACATGTTGTTGTGAGATGTCCGAACTGCGGAGAGACGTTCACTCTTTACCTTTGATTCAATTTAAACGGAAAGGATTGTTTCTTCTTTCCGTTTTTTCTTTTATAATTCCGGCTATGCCAGCTAATGTGTTTTCCAATTCAGATTTCTTCACACGTTATATGGAGCTCAGGAAGGAGCTGAACTACAACGACCTTCTTGAGCATCCGGAGATGGAAAAGCTGCTTCCCCCTCTTATAGGGCGGAGTGTGCTTGATCTCGGATGCGGCTATGGTGCATACGCAAGGGAGTTCATTGAAAAGGGTGCTTCATCCTATCTTGGGCTGGATTCATCAGAGCTGATGATAGCAAAGGCCGAAAAGGAAAACAGCGGCAAAAATATAAGCTACAGAAAGCTGGATCTTGGCCATCTTGAAGAGCTGGAAGGCAAATATGATCTTGCATACTCTTCCCTTGTCTTCCACTATATAGAGGATTTTGACCGTCTTGTAAGAAACATCAATATGAAGCTCAATGATGGCGGCATACTGCTTTTTTCGCAGATGCATCCGCTGATAAGCGCAAGCTATGGCTACTCTGGATATTTCGAGTCTGACTATTTCGCATTCACAGGATACCAGGATGAGGGCAGGAGGGAAGGAAAGTGGTTCAAGCAGAAGGTCATCAGCTACCACAGGAAAGTCTCGAGCATAATCAGCACTCTGTCTTTTAACGGGTTTTTTGTTGAAAAAGTTGTTGAGCCAGTCCCCAATGAGGATCTTTTAATGGAATTTGCAAGCCTTGAGCGTGATTTGATCCGCCCTACATTCCTGATAGTCCGGGCAAGAAAAGTGCCATTTTCTGCACATTAATTGCTTGATTGCTAAAGTATTATTCCCACCGCCTGAATATTTTGGAAATCTTTCTGATCTTTCACGGGAATATCCATTGCATATTTATGCACTTTATTGTATATATCTAACATCTGATAATCGGATAATCTTTTGGAGGAAAATATGAGAGGAAAAAAAGTTTTAGCTCTATGTATGGTTGCTGTTTTTGCTCTCGTCTCAGTTTTCGCTAACGGAAGCGGGGAAGGCGGAGCAGATACAATCAAGATCGGTTTCATTGGCCCTCTTACTGGTGACAATGCAAACTATGGAATCAGGTGTTCAAATGCAGCCCGTCTTGCAATCGGGGAAATCAATGCAGCCGGAGGAATCAACGGCATGCAGCTTGAACTGATCGCAGAAGACAGCCAGGGAGCTGTTGACAGGGCAATCTCAAGCTATGAGAAGCTTGCATATAATGATGAAGTCGTAGCAATTATCGGACCTGTATTCACTTCCCCAGCTCTTGCTGTTGCACAGCGCTGCAATGAGGATGGAATCGTAATGGTAACTCCTAGTGCAACACACAGGGATGTTACAGCACTTGGCAACTGGGTATACAGGACAGTTCCTTCTGATGCCCTTCAGGCAGAAGTTGCTGCACACTATTTCTATGAGGTGCTCGGCTATAGGAGAATTGCATGCCTTTATGCAATGAATGACTACAGCCAGGGGCTTGCTGAGGGTGTTGAAGAGATCTTCACAGAACTTGGCGGAGAGATCACAAGCATGCAGACATGCATGGTTGGCGACAGGGATTTCAGGACTCAGCTTGGCCAGATCAGGAGCACCAATCCGGAAGCTATCTACATCCCTAACTATACAGTAGAGGATGCTCAGATCCTTGAGCAGGCTGCACAGCTTGGCATGACAACTCCGTTCCTCTCTTCTGATGGTTTCTCAGATCCTGAGGTATACAACCTTGCAGGGGATTACACAAACGGCGTAATTTACGTAGGGCCAGCACAGGCAGAAGCATCAACACTTCTTGCAGATTTCTCAGCAGCATACTCTGCAGCATACAACGGAGATGCTCCAGACAGTTTTGCAACTAACTCATATGATGCAACATACATCCTCCGCGATGCTATTGCTAGGGTATTTGAGAATGGTGGAGACCTTGCAGATATCGACGCATTCAGGAGCTCAGTCAATGACCAGGTGAAGGCAACTGATGATTTTGAAGGAGCAAATGGAACAATCAATTTTGCTGCAAACGGCGATATGGTTGCAAGCCAGGGCGTATACCGCGTTGAAAACCAGACTCCGATCTACATTGGTTCTTACCAGGTAGTCGATGGACATATTGTTCAGGTTGACTGATTTCTAATACAATGAAAAGAGACAAGGCTGTCCGATAGTCCGGACAGCTTAGTCATTTAATAAGAAAAGAATTCTATTTTGGGGGGATGGTACCTTGGCTACTATTATCCAGTATCTTCAGTATTTCCTGAATGGCATAACACTTGGTGCAATCTATGCTCTTATTGCACTTGGCTATACCATGGTTTACGGAATACTGAAATTCATCAACTTTGCCCATGGCGATATCCTTATGGTTGGAGCCTATACAGGACTGCTGACATATACGGCACTGCTTGGCTCAAGTGAGAACGCTGCATGGATGCTCATCGCATTCTTCATTGCAATGCTTGTGAGCATGGCATTCTGTGCCCTGCTTGGAATGTTCATCGAGCGTGTTGCATATAAGCCGCTCAGGAATGCAAACAGGCTTGCTCCCCTGCTTTCTGCTATCGGAGTATCGTTCATACTGTCTAACGGCGCTGCATGGATTTTTGGAACGCAGTCAAGGCGTTTCCCTTATCCTTTTGATGATACGCCGATAAATTTCATCGGACTGGCTATCACACCGCACCAGATACTGACTATTGCAGTATCAATCATAATGATGTTAGTCCTTACTGCATTCGTAAACAGGACTAGAATGGGTAAGGCAATGAGGGCAGTCAGCCTTGACCAGCCGACGAGTGAGCTGATGGGAATAGATGTTAACCGCGTCATTTCCATGACTTTTGCAATCGGCTCTGCACTCGCAGCTGTGGGAGGAATACTTGCTTCATTCGATTTCCGTGTTTCAGCAAGCATGGGAACAATGACAGGGCTTAAGGCATTTGTTGCTGCTGTCATTGGAGGAATTGGAAATATTCAGGGGGCAATGCTGGGTGGAATTATGCTTGGCATAATCGAATCCGTAGGAGCACCGCTTCTCGGCATTCCAAGTGCCATGAGGGATGCCATCGCATTCCTGATCCTGATTATCATATTACTTGTAAAGCCGGACGGCATACTTGGAAAGAACGAGAGGGAGAAGGTATAGCATGCTTAATTTCTTTCAACTTATCATAATCTATGCAGGAATATATGCCCTGATGTCCATCGGGCAGAACTGTATTACAGGTTACACGGGAATGCTGAGCCTCTGCCATGCAGGCTTCTTCTGCATTGGAAGCTATGCTACTGCAATTCTCTGTAAGGATTTCGGACTTTCGTTCTGGGCATCAATTCCAGTCGCTGCAGTGCTTTCAGGCATCCTGGGATTCCTTATCGGTGTCCCGACTCTGAGGCTTAAGGGGGATTACCTCTGCATTGCAACCCTCGGACTGGGAGAGATCATAAGGACTGTTGCCACCAACCTCAATCCTGTCGGATATACATCCGTTCCAAGGGCAACTCTTTTTGGCTACCAGTTCTCAGCAAGGAATAAGTGGCCATTCATTGCTCTTGTCTGGATTTTCGTCCTTATTTTCTACATCCTTTTCCAGCAGCTTGCACACAGCAGGCTTGGCCGTGCCATGGCAGCCACGAGGGAAGATGAAGTTGCCGCACAGTCAAATGGAATCAATGTCACAACATACAAGATAGGCGCATTTGTTCTTGGAGCTGCGATCGGAGGCGTTGCAGGCTGTTTCATGACTGCCTACACACAGACAGTAAACCCGGCATCCTTTACGTTCATGGTATCCGTCATGGTTCTCTGCATGGTTGTTCTTGGCGGCATGGGCAATGGAAAGGCTGTAATACTTGGTGCACTGATTGTCCAGTTCATTTCCTATTTCCCGCAGCTTGTCGGCATATCTAGCATGATACCTGCCCAGGCAACACAGATCATCTACGGGCTGTGCCTTGTAGTTCTTATGATCTGGCGTCCTCAGGGACTTCTTGGAAGGGATAAGTACCGCTATGGAGATCCGCGCAGCACAAAGGAAAAGATTGCCGGATTCTTTAAGAGAGGAGGGGCAAAATGAAAATACTTGAAACTGAGTCCCTTTCGAGGATATTCGGAGGAGTTGTTGCCGTAAATGACGTGAACTTCTCAGTTTACCAGGGCATGGTCAATGGCCTTATTGGTCCAAATGGCGCAGGAAAGACCACGCTTTTTAACCAGATTACCGGTATGGATAAGCCTACAAGAGGCAAGATAATGTTTGATGGGAAAGACATCACAGGACTTCCTGCTTGGAAGATAAGCAGGCTTGGAATTGCAAGGACTTTCCAGAACATAAGGCTCTATAAGGAACTGACTGTCGTTGAGAATGTCATGATGGGGCTTCACTTCAAAGTCGGATCTGATCCTTTTAAGGGGAGGATGATTCAGGCTGTAAAGAGCTATATTTTTGCAGGACGCGAGAACAGGGAACTTTATGCAAAGGCCATGGAGTGGCTCAGGTTCTTCGATATGGAAGATCTTGGGCAGGAGTTTGCAAGGAATCTTCCTTACGGCAGGCAGAGGGAACTTGAGATTGCAAGGGCTCTTGCTGCAGAGCCGAAGCTTCTCTTCCTTGATGAGCCTGCTGCCGGACTGAATCCTGCAGAGACAGAACACCTGATGGCAATCGTGGAAAAGATCAAGAAGCTTGGAATAACCGTTGTCCTGATTGAGCATGACATGAAACTTGTCATGAATATCTGTGACAACATTACGGTGCTCAGCTTTGGACAGAAGATTGCGGAAGGATCTCCTGAGGAGATCAGGAACAATCCGCTGGTAATTGAGGCTTACCTTGGCAGGGAGGATGAGGAGTGATGGAAAACGTACTGCTGAATATTGATAAGATAAGCGTTAAATACGGGTCAATTGAAGCTCTTCATGAAGTATCCATGACTGTTCATGAAGGTGATATCGTATCCTTGATCGGCGCCAACGGTGCGGGAAAAAGCACCCTTCTCAAAGCTATTATGTCACAGGTTCCGCTCTCAAACGGCACTATAAGCTTCATGGGGGAAGAGATATGCAGTGCAAAAAAGCATTCAAAGACAACCCATCAGCTTGCATCCCTTGGCATGGCACTTGTGCCGGAGGGACGCCATGTATTTGCTGATATGACCGTTGAGGAGAATCTTGATATGGGTGCCTTCCTAGTAAGGGATCCAAAGGTCATAGAGAGGAAGAAGGAGGAGATGTACGATTTCTTCCCGATTCTCAGCCAGAGGAGGAAGCAGAAAACCAGGAGCCTTTCAGGAGGAGAGCAGCAGATGATGGCTATTGCAAGGGCCCTGATGTCATCTCCGAAGCTGCTTCTGCTTGATGAACCGGGGCTTGGGCTGGCTCCGCTTATCGTCCAGGATATCTTCCATAAGATCAGGAAAATCAATGAAGAGGATAAGGTGACCATTTTCCTTGTTGAGCAGAATGCAAGGATGGCATTGAAGAACTCTACAAACGGCTATGTCATGGAGACTGGAAACATAGTGCTTTCAGATGAGAGCGCCAGGCTTCTTTCAAATGAAAGGGTGAAGGCAGCATATCTGGGAGAATAAAAAAGACTAACGCTAATGCTTTTGTTTGAATTATCATATGAGAAGGAGGAGTTAAAATGACTATTGAGCGCAGAATGACCTTAAATCCTGTTACTATCGGACCTGATGCAAATGTCGTGGAGGCATCTGAACTTATGAAGAAAGAGAAGGTTCACCGCCTTCCAGTCCTCGATAAGGATAAGAAGCTTGTCGGTGTCATAAGCGAGAAGGATATACTCTATGCAACCCCTTCTCCTGCATCAAGCCTGTCAATCCATGAGATGGCATACCTTTTAAGCCAGCTTACAGTCAAGAAGCTCATGACAAAGAATCCAGTAACCATATCAAAGGATGTTCCTGTAGAGGAGGCTGCCAGGATAATGGCAGACCAGGACCTTTCCTGCCTCCCTGTTGTGGAAGGGGACCGCCTTGTCGGAATTGTAAGCAAGAGCGATCTTTTCAAGATCCTGATAGAACTCTTTGGAGCACGCAATAAGGGAGTTAGGATAAGTTTCCTCGTCGATGATAAGCCTGGCCTTATCGCCGCAATATCAAAGGATCTGGCAAACGAGGATCTTGATATCATAGCATTCGGAACATTCATGGGAACAGATCCCAGCAACAGGATCTGCACTGTGAAAGTTGCAACAGGTGACAGCGACAAGGTGATAGAAATCCTTAAGCCGCATGTCAAGGCAATTCTGGATGTGAACAACGTTTAGAACTGAGGGCTCAGAGATGGGCCCTTATTTCATATGGGTTTTTGATACGGTCTCTTTCCATTCCTTTCTGGCAGCTTCCGTATCTGCTTTTGCCCTTTCTGGCACAACCCTTATGATCGCACTGCATGATGTGAACTCAACATCCCTGTCCTTAAGCATTGAAACAAATTCATCCTTTAAAGATGGATCCATGTACCGTGAATACGATTTTTCCCACCATGAAAGAGCGGCTTTTCCATCAATGTGCCTTATCTCTTTTGATGTGATGTAGTCAAATGAAGCACTAGGGAAATACGAGAGCACGAGCTTTTCAAGGTCCTCTTCTTTCCATGATGAGAGCGGGGAAGAGGAGTAGATGTGCTCCTCAGCTTTCTCAGCCTCCCTCCTTATGCCTGAAGTAAGGAAGCTGCTTAGCCTGCTTGCCTTGGAGCTTACAGAGGATGAGATGATGATAACAGTCTTTGCATTTGCCTTTTCCTTTATAGTCTTGAGTATCTCATTTCCCTTTCCAAGGTCTATCAGGATATCCCTGGCGGCAATGAGTGAGAAATCATAGTCATTCCCAATTCTTTCAAGTGCATCCAGGTATGACGGATCTATGATGATTTCAGGCTTGTAGATATCATCCAGCTCGGATAGTACATGGGAAATTGCATCCTCTTCCTCTTTCTTCCTCACAATTGCAATGGCATAGCCTTCTGGGCTCATCTTGAGGGCCGGGTAGAGCAGGAGGCCTGTTCCTGCGTTTATTACAAGGGAGTTCGAATGGCGCGGTATTGAAATGTCCCTGTAAAGCTCATCACGGATTTTCCTCAGAGCGATGCTTCTTCCCATCATTGCCCTGTTCAGCCACTGTTCCCTGTTCCTGTCCTGAGGAGACCATGTCAGCACTTCATCATCCTCTGCAATGTTTATGCTCTCCAGCTGCTGCATGCGCCTCTCTATGACGCTTTCCTTTATGCTCTCTTCATATCCAAGAGATCCGGGATGGTAGTAAATCTTGCCGACAAGGGAGGAAGGCAGGTACTGCTGGGCAACCCAGTGGTCCTTATATGAATGTGGGTAAAGATATCCCTTTCCATGCCCAAAGGCATCAGAGTCCCTGCTCTCATCCTTAAGGTGTGATGGCACTTCATCCCTTGCTTCCTTCTCCACATCGGAGAGAGCATCAAAGAAGCCAAGTGTGGAATTGCTCTTTTTAGCAGTAGAGAGGTAGAGGGCAGCCTCTGTCAGGTGGAATCTGCCTTCAGGCAGGCCAATCCTGTCAAATGCAGAAGCACAGGATTCGACCACAGTTATCGCATTTGGATCTGCTAGTCCGATATCTTCTGCTGCACTTATCAGCATTCTCCTGAAAATGAAGCGTGGATCCTCTCCAGCGCTTACCATCTTTGCAAGCCAGTACAGCGCAGCATCAGGATCGCTTCCCCTGATGCTTTTTATGAAAGCGCTGATCACGTCAAAATGGTAGTCGCCCTCCTTGTCATAGAGCACTGCCTTCTGCTGTATGGATTCTTCTGCCGCTTCCTTCGAAATATAGATTTCAGTCCCATCTGTGGGTGGGAAATGGTCAACAGATGTCTCGACAGCAAGCTGCAGGGCATTAAGAAGGCTCCTGGCATCTCCGGCTGCAACGGAGACAAGATGCTCCAGTGCGCCATTTTCAAACCTGACATTATACTTGCCGTATCCGCGCTCCTTGTCCTCAAGCGCATCATAAGCAATCCTGAAAAGATCCTTTTCTTCCAGCTTCTTCAGCTGGAATACCCTTGATCTGGAAACAAGTGCGGCATTCACCTCAAAATATGGGTTCTCAGTAGTGGCTCCAATCAGGATCACAGTCCCATTCTCAACCCATGGAAGAAGGGCATCCTGCTGCCTTTTATTCCATCTGTGCACCTCATCTATGAAAAGGATTGTGCGCATCCCGTAAAGGGCTCTCCTTTCCTTTGCCTCTTTTATCTCTGCCTCAAGGTCCTTTGTCCCTGCAAGAACAGCATTGAGAGTGCTGAAATGGGCTTTTGTGGTGTTTGCTATGACACGTGCAAGCGTTGTCTTTCCAGTGCCTGGAGGGCCATAGAATATGATGGAGGAAAGCTGGTCAAGCTGTATGGCACGCCTTAGGAGCCTTCCTTTCCCCAGTATGTGTTCCTGCCCGACATATTCGTCCAGGCTGCGCGGCCTCATCCTGCTTGCAAGAGGTTCATTCTCTCCTTTCATGCTTGATTCAAAGAGATCCATCAGGCTGCCTCCCAGAAAAGTAGGTAGATGCTGTTATCCTGAAGGGAGAGCGGAGTGTTCCTGAGCCTTATCTCATTCTGGTAGAGCGCCATATAGGCCCTTTCTGCGCAGAAGGAGTAGGCGTTCATGAAATTGAATCCTGTCACTCTCCTTAGCTCAGAGGATGCTCCTACAGTCTCAAGGTTATCCATATTCTCCTTTACAATGTTGCATTCGAAAGAAAGCTCATCATACGCTCTGCGGAATGCCTCGCTGTTTCTGTCTGCGTAATCCTGGATGGCAATTCTCATAAGTGAGATTATCTCGTTCCTGTTTCCTGAAAAGAGTGATGCATCTGAAAGCAGGCCAACTGGATCGTAAGCATGGTATGGATAGGAAATCAGGACTCCGATATTCTCCCTTACAGCATCTGTCATGAGTTTTGAAAGTTCATTAGCGGCATTTGCATAAAGCTCGCTGTATCCCACTATGATATCCCTATATGCATCAAGGCTTTCCGGAAAAAGGGATGATGCATCGTCATAGGTAAATGTGAATTCTTCCCCTGTCAGCCTTATTGTGTCGCCATAGAGCACATTAAGTGCATCAAGCGCCTCCTCATCCGTAACTGAGGCAGAAGAGCCTTCTTCAGCTGTAGAGCACGAGATGAAGAAAGAAAAAGCAAGGAGGAATATAAGTAGAGTTTTGATGAACTTTCCTTTTTTCACCCCTATAATATAATTTGAATGTTGGAAAACCTCAAGGAAATAGCTTATATTTAGATTAAGGAGATTTCAAATGAGTGATTTAAGCATTCTACAAAACGTTGAAAGAAGGGAAAATACCCTTTTAAGGAACGTTTATCTATATTTGTTTGCAGGCCTTTTGCTGACGGCTGCAGTTTCTTTTGCTCTTTCGCAGAGCGCAGCGCTTATGAGGACAATCGTGCTCAATCCTATGGTCATGGTGATTGTCGCAATTGCCCAGATTGCAGTTGTAATGGTTCTTGCCGGACGTACAGAAAGGATGAAGAGCAGTACCGCTATCATCACTTTCTTCTCTTATGCAGTCCTTACAGGAATTACATTCTCCGTGCTTTTCATTGCCTATGCTCCATCTGCAATGGCAAAGGCATTCTTATCATCAGCAGCAGTATTCCTCGGAGGATCCCTTTATGGCGCATTCACAAAGAGGAATGTGATGAGCTGGGGACGCTTCCTGTTCATGGGACTTTTCGGGCTTCTTTTTGCCACTCTCATCAACATGTTCTTCTTCACAAGCGCACTTGACATGCTGATTTCCGCAGTTGGTGTTGTCCTCTTTACAGCACTTACTGCATGGGATACCAACAAGATTGTTGCCCTAAACAGGGAGTTCGGTGGAGAAATCAGCCAGAGTGACTATACAAAGCTCGGCATTATGGGCGCACTTGACCTCTATCTTGATTTCATCAACATTTTCCTCTACCTGCTGAGATTCTTCGGAAATGGAAACAGGGACTAGGGTCATAAGGGAAGAAAAGGATTTTGTGGTCCTTTTCAAGGAGAGCGGGTTAGATAGCGTACCGCTTAAGAGAGAGGGAGAAAGCCATCCCTCTCTTTTTAAATATGCATCATCCCTTTACCCGGAAATAAAAGAGGCAATGGGAAAGAACTGCTGGGAAGGTGGGATTATCCACCGCCTTGACAATCCGACATCCGGCCTTGTCCTTGCTGCAAGGAACAAGAAATTCTATGAAAAGATCCTTTATGAGCAGAGGAATGGGAACTTCCTGAAACACTACAGGGCAGAGACGGAAAGGACTGCTAAAGCAGCGGAAGGATTCCCTCCTTTTCCGTATGTCCTTAAAAATGGCCTTGACATCAAGTCAAAGTTCCGTCCATTCGGAGCGGGATCAAAATCTGTCCGGCCGCTGACAGAAACGCAGTTCAGGTACAAGGAGTATGAAACAGTGTACTGCACTCACATTGACCGTATTGAGGATGGCGTTTTCCATATCAGCCTCGACAGGGGATTCAGGCATCAGATAAGGTGCCATCTCGCATGGTCGAAAAACCCCATAAAGGGTGATGTGCTATATGGAGCCAGAGCTTCTGGAAGCTTTGGCCTCATATGCTGCGGCCTTGAATTCCTTGGAGAGGAGATCTGGCTCTAGATCTCCTCATCATCCTCTTCCATCTTTTCCTTATCAAGCTCAAACTCATCAAGGCTTGTGACTTTCTCTATCCTCCTTTCCAGGCTCGAAAGGGTCCTGTTCAGGCTCTTTGTCAGTTTTGATGCCTCCTCATAGAGTTCTACTGCCTTTTCAAGAGGTGTGTCTTCTTTTTTCAGTTCTTCTGTTATTTCCTCAAGTCTTTTCAGGTCTTCTTCGAATGCCATATTTCCTCCACTCTGGCTTTTGCTTTTCCGCCTCTAAGCCTTATTGTTATTTCTTCTCCGGCCTTCATGTTCCGGACATCCTTTACTATCTTTCCTTCACCGTTTTCAATTATGGAATATCCTCTATCAAGGATCGAGAGGGGATTGAGGTCTTCCAGACGTGAGGAGAGGAGGGTGAGAGTGCTCCTTTTTCTCCGTGCCTTCTCTTTAACATCCTTCTCAATTTCAAAGCAGCAGCCCCTGATCCTTATCTCTGCCTTATGCCTAATTCCTTTCATTCCCATGCCAAGATCCAGAATCAGCCTTGAGAGATTGGCCTTTTCATTTCCCATCCTGCTGAGCATGGCGCTTTCTGCCATGTTATCCAGGTTTGCTTTTTCATAGCTGATGCCAATCATTCTTGTCCTGAGGTATCTTGCTGTATCCTCACTCCTTTCAAGACTTGCCCTGCACCGTTCAAGACGCCGGAATATGGATGAGGCATCTGTCTTCAGCTTCAGCATTTCCATCTTCTTTTTCTGAATGATGGAAAGCATTTCATCTTTTATGTCATCTTCCATCGTTTGAAGGGCCATCCTTCTGCTGTAGTAGCTTTCTGTGAGTATTTCAGCTGCTGCTGATGGGGTGGGGGCCCTTAAGTCCGCTGCGAAATCTGAAAGGGGAAAGTCTGAGTCATGGCCGACTGCACTTACTACAGGGATGAAGCTGTTATGGATAGCCTCTATGACCTCACTCGATGAGTACGGTGCAAGGTCCTCTTCGCTTCCTCCCCCTCTTGCCACAATCAGTACATCGCAGCAGGCAAAATTATTTGCCTGCCTTATGCGCTTTGCTATGGAAAGCTCAGCCCCTTTTCCCTGGACAAGGGAAGGAAAGAGAAGTAGGTCAATTCCAGGAGCCCTCCTTCTTGTCACATTCATTATGTCATGGATGACTGCACCCTCTGCGCTTGTGACGATTCCGATTGTCTTGATCTCTTTCGGTATTTCCCTCTTCCTCTCATCGTCAAAATAGCCAAGGCTCCTGTAATAGGCTCTTCTCTTTTCAATCTCTGCGCGCAGATCCCCTTCGCCTTTTTTCTCTATGTTCTCTGCATTGAAGCTCAGTGAGCCTCCCTTTGGCCAGAAGGAAAGGGAACCTTTGAGTATCACATAGTCTCCGTTCTCAGGCTTCTCCAGGCGCCAGTTGGAGCCTGCAAAGCATGTGCAGTTGAGCATGCTTCCATCCTTGTCCTTTATGGAGAAATACCAGTGCCTTGACTGGTTTGATTTGAAATTGCATATTTCACCTTCGACGCTCAGGCCGTAGAACATTTCAGCAACTGTCCCTTTTAGTATCTGGCAGAGTTCTGAAACGTGAAATACCTTCTCGCTTAGATAGCCGTCATTCATAGTTCAGAATAGTAACATAAAAGAGTTGTCATGACATAAAAAATTGGGTAGATTCCTCTACCCAAGAAAAAGGATACAATCCTTATTAAGCCTCTTCAATTGCTCCTGTTGGGCATACGCTTGCGCATGTTCCGCAAGAGATGCAAGTATCTGGATCGATTGAATAGATGTCGCCTTCGCTGATAGCTCCAACTGGGCACTCACCCTGGCATGTTCCACATGCTACACATGTGTCTGTGATCTTGTAAGCCATAGTAAATCTCCTATCTTTTTAGATATCTGAATTATAAACTCAATTAAAGGCAATTGCAATTGAATTTAGGACAAAATGAAGAGCTATCTGAGGCTTTTTCCATCACTGTCCTGAATTCGCCCCATGAAAATGAGTATTGCTTCTATGAATGCCCAGATTCCGCTTATGATCGGACCAATGCCGAAAATGACCCATCCTATGACAGTCAGAAGCAGCTGTATAACCCCTTTTGCTGTGTATCCAAGGTAAAAATTATGTATTCCAAGGCTTCCAAGGAAAAAGGCCAGAAGTCCGGCTGCAAGCAGGCTTCTGCTGCTTTTCTCATTTCTTCCAATACCCTGCCTTGTCCCGCAGTATGGACAGAACGAGGCATCATCATTGATTTCTTTCCCGCAGTTTTTACAGAACATGCATCCTCCTAAACCAGATCAGATCCATCGCTGTCCCTGATCTTTCCCATGAATATGAGTATAGCCTCAATTACACCCCATAGCCATACAAGGAGCAGTGTAAGAGGAAAAAGTATGGTGCAGAAAACGAAAATGTATCCGCCTGGGATAATGCTTATGAGCATCATGATGAACGTGGCTATAGGCAAAAGCAGCTGTACCAGCCCTCTTCTTGTATATCCAAGATAGAAATTATGCAGCCCAAGAGGGCCAAGAAACAGGGCAAGAAGCCCAGATGCAACCTTGCTCTTTTCCCTTTTTCCTACGTATCCATCCTGCCTCTTTCCGCATGATGGGCAGAATATTGCATCATCTGTGATTTCCTTTCCGCAGTATTTACAGTACATGGATATAAGGTAACACAGAAAAAGAGATTTGTGCTTAAACTTGCTAAATCTCCATATTTTTCCTTATACTTTCAGCGGTATGAAAAAACTAGTAATTGCTGAAAAGCCGTCGGTTGGGCGTGAAATAGCCAAAACCATTGGTTCCAATATCCGGGAAAACGGATATATCGAAGGAAAGGAATATGTTGTTACATGGGCTTTAGGACACCTGGTGGAGCTTGAGGATCCAAGCCACTATGATGAGAAGTATAAGAGATGGAGGCTCTCTGATCTTCCCATGCTTCCGGAGAGCCTTGATGAAAAGATCATAGATGAGACAAAGGAACAGTTTGAGGTCATCAATGCACTTTTGAAGCGTGATGACATCTCATCAGTTGTCATTGCAACTGATGCAGGAAGGGAAGGGGAACTTGTTGCACGCTGGATACTGAAGAAAGCCGGATATGAGGGAAAATGTGAGCGCCTCTGGATTTCAAGCCAGACAGAAAAGGCAATCCTTGAAGGTTTTGCCTCCCTCAGGCCTGCATCAGATTATGATAACCTCTACAATGCGGCAGAGTGCAGGGCTGCTGCTGACTGGTATGTCGGAATGAACGTCACAAGAGCCCTCACATGCTACTATGATGCAAAGCTCTCTGCTGGACGCGTCCAGACTCCGACCCTTGCCCTGATGACAAAAAGGGAGGATGAGAGGGATGAGTTCCTTGGCTCTTATTATTACTCTGCAAGGGGAAACTTCGGACTCTTTGCCGCTTCCTACTATCCGCAAGAGAATTCAGTAAGGTTCACTGATGATGATCTTGCCTCTGAGCTTGGATCCTGGAAGGACAGGAAAGGCATCATAAGGAGTATGAAGAGTGAGGAAAAAGAGGACCTGGTTCCACAGGCATATGATCTAACTGAGCTGCAGAGGGATGCGAACATAAATCTTGGCTTCTCTGCAAAAGAGACCCTTGATACCCTCCAGCGCCTTTATGAGATCCATAAGATCGTGACTTACCCAAGGACTGACTCGCGCTATATCACTGAAGATATTGTGCCGACACTAAGAGAAAGGATCGAGGCTCTCAGGAATACCGTATTCTCCCGTGTTGCAGATGAATACCTCCTCTCAGGTTATGTAGAGAATAATCCAAGGTTCGTGAATAACGATCTTGTATCTGACCACCATGCAATAATACCTACAGAACAGAAGGTTGATGAGTCTAAGCTGAGCAAGGAAGAAAGGGAGCTGTGGCAGCTTATCGCCATGAGATTCCTGGAAGTTATCAGCCAGAATTATGTCTATAACACGACTACGGCAGAAATAGATGTGGAAGGAAAGATATTCAAGACCAGGCTGACGCTGCCAGTAAAGAAGGGCTACAGGAATGTTGCGGAGGCAGCCGGACTGAAAAGTGCGGCAACTCTGCTGGACGATGATGAGAGTTCTTTCGGCCTCAGGGCAATGAAGGAAGGGGATGAGGTTGAGCTTAAGGGCGTCAAGGTCAAGAAGAGTGCAACAACACCTCCGGAGCGTTATACGGATGCAACACTCCTCTCTGCAATGGAGCATGCAGGACGCTTTGTGGATGACAAGGAGATTAAAGGCAATCTTGCAAATGGCCTTGGAACCCCTGCAACAAGGGCAGACATGATCGAGAAGCTTCTTCAGAACAGGTATATCGTCAGGGATGGGAAATACCTTGTTCCAACTCCGAAGGGAAGGGAAGTCGTAAGGCTGAGTCCACTTGTGCTGAGATCCCCGGAACTTACCGGAAACTGGGAGGGAAGGCTTGAGAAGATCAGCAAGGGAAAGGAGGACAAGGACCAGTTCATCCGCGATATCAAGAGGATGGCTTCTGATCTTGTGAGCGAAGTTGAGCATAGCAGCCTCAAGTTTGAACCTGTGTTTTCAGATGGGAAGAAATGCCCGTACTGCGGAGAGATGATGATGAGGGCAGAAGACAGCGATGGATCCATCCATTACATCTGCCAGAAGCTTTCCTGCCAGTATGAGGAAAAGGAGGTCAAAGTCCCTATCAGCACTGGAGTAACACTTAAGAAAGTGTCTCCCCATACAGCAGATGGAAAAGTCCGCCTCGTTATAAAGAAGAGCGCAGCACAGCTTCCGAAGAAGGTGTATGAGACAAAAATCGAGGTTGTCAGGCCTTCAAAGAAGCAGTTCAGGCAAGAGAGGCCGAACGGAGTGAAAGCAAAGGAGAAGGAAGCTCCGCTTTATTCTGGCGGAACAATGGCTGACTTCTTCCTGAAAAGCCAGAAAAGGGCAGAAGAAGATAAGAGGAAAAAGAGGAAATAGCTGAATGATCCTTAGCCTTAGCGGGCTAAGGATTTTTTAGGCAGTAAGGCAGAACGGTTTCTGCCTGCTTCCATCAATTTCAATGATGCCCAGGATTATCAGGAAGCGCGTATAGAATTCAATGATCCTGTAAAGGCTTTCAGCAATGCTGAACTCTTCCTCCTTTCCCATCCTGTTTAAATATGTGTCATAGATTGGCCCGCTTATATTCAGCTCATAATTCTTGCCGCTGATGTTCCTGTAGTACCTCTCAAGCTTTCCAATTTCTTTTTCAATGCCGCAAACAGCATTGCTGATATCATCCGCATTGGAAAAGAACTTATCGAGGTAGAGCTGGTATTCAGTCCTGTCTATTGCCATGGATCCATATCTTCCCCTGATCATGAGACTAGCTGTTGAAATATAACTGTATATCGGAATTCTTCTCATTATTCCTCCTTTTTTACAGTTTAAGCGGATATTGTAGACATATATTGTCCATATAGCCAAAGAAAATTGTTATAATAAAAACATTATGTTTTAATATAGACATTATGTTTTTATTTTTGCTATTCTTTTCCTGGAGGGAAAATGAATATAGCAATTGTTGGATACGGAAAAATGGGAAAGATGGTAAGGCAGGCAGCCATCAGTGCCGGGCACACTGTCACTTCGATTATCGATCCGTTTATTGATGACATAATAATCAGCGGAAAGACTGCTGAGGAGATTGATGTGGAGCATACTGATGTTGCAATTGACTTCTCAATTCCTTCTGCAGTTGCAGGGAATATGAGATTCTATGCAGAGGCAGGAGTGAGTGCTGTCATAGGTACAACCGGATGGTATGACATGCTTAGCGAGGTGAGGTCAGAGCTCTCTGCTCTTGGATGCTCGGTCATAGTGTCAGGGAATTTTTCACTAGGCGTTGCAGTCCTTATGAAGGCAGCAGGATACCTTTCAGCCCTGATGAACGGTATCGACAGCTATGATGTTGCCATTTCTGAGGTCCACCACAGGATGAAGAAGGACTCTCCTTCTGCAACGGCGCTGATGCTCAAGGATATCATCATGGAAAACATGGACAGGAAAAAGAGGGTGCTTTTCGGAAACAGCGATGGCATGATAAGCCCGGATGAGCTTCAGCTCTCTTCAATGAGGCTTGGAAGCACAGTTGGAGAGCATGCTGTCATATTTGACTCAGATGCAGACACAATAGAGCTCAGGCATACGGCAAGAAGCAGGAATGGCTTTGCTGAAGGGGCTGTAAGGGCTGCCTCCTGGATTTACGGGAGAAAGGGCTTTTTCACTATGGACGATTTCATTTCAGATTATTTAGGAGTATGAGGCATGGAATTCAAAGGTGTTTATACGGCATTGATAACTCCATTTACAGAGTATAATACAGTCGACTATGCGGCATTAGAGCGCCTGGTCAATTTCCAGATAGATAGCGCTATTGATGGCCTTGTGCCATGTGGGACTACCGGAGAAAGTCCGACACTCTCGCATGAGGAGCATGACCGTGTGATAGCAAAGACAATAAAATATGCCGCTGGAAGGGTTCCTGTGATAGCGGGAACAGGAAGCAATGCGACCCATGAGGCAATAAGGCTGAGCCAGCATGCAGAGGATGCAGGAGTTGATGCAATCCTGCTTGTGAACCCTTATTACAACAAGCCGACACAGCTTGGTCTCTACCAGCACTTCAAGGCAATTGCGGACAGTGTCTCTGTCCCATGCATACTTTACAACATAAAGGGCAGGACCGGAGTGAACCTGGAGACAGAGACTCTCATAAGGCTTGCAAGCGACTGCAGGAATATTGTTGCGGTTAAGGAAGCCAGCGGGAACCTGGCCCAGATTGAGGATGTAATCAATAAAAGCAGTGAAGGCTTTTCCGTTCTCTCAGGTGATGACAACATCGCCCTTGATGTCATAAGGATGGGGGGAGATGGGGTGATATCAGTAGCCTCCAACCTGTTTCCCCGCCAGATGGAGAGGCTTGTTCACAGTGCCCTGGATGGGAATTTTGATGAGGCTGGAAGATATGCCTCATGGTTCAGGGATTTCTTCAGCTTATGCTTTATCGAAACAAATCCGATACCCATCAAGGTGGCAATGGCATATGCGGGGCACTGCAGGGAGATTTTCCGCCTTCCTCTCTGTACGCTTGAAAGCGAAGAGCACAGGAAAGTTCTTATTGAGACTGTGGACCGGATGTTCCGCGATATTGAAAAGGGGGTATTCTGATGGCAAGGCTTAATGGCAATTTCCTGAAACTTGAGTCAGGCTATCTCTTCCCGGAGATTGCAAAAAGGACAAGGGCCTGGCAGGAGCGGAATCCTGGAAAGAAAGTGCTCAGGCTAGGAATCGGCAACACGACAGAGGCGCTGACTCCGTTTATAACACGTGCAATGCATGAAAAGATCAACCTCCTTTCTGAGAGGTCCACTTATACCGGCTATGGTGATGAGCAGGGGGACAGCGCACTGAGAAATGCACTCTCAGCTTTCTACAGATCGGAGTATGGAGTTGAGCTTACTCCTGACTGTTTCTTCATCTCAGATGGGGCAAAGAGCGATGCTGCGAATATCCAGGAGCTCTTCAGCCCTGATTCCGTTGTGGCAATAACTGATCCTTCATATCCAGTCTATGTGGATTCAAATGTTGCAGGGGGAAAAAGCGGACGCTTCAACGGAACCAATTACGATGGGTTTATCTACATGGAGGGAAATGCTGGAAACGGTTTCATCCCCAAAGTGCCTGATAAGCATGCTGACCTGATATACCTCTGCTCTCCCAATAATCCTACTGGGGCCGTATTCACATATGATCAGCTGAAATCATTCGTTGACTATGCCTTGAGAGAGAAGGCTGTAATCATCTTTGATGCGGCCTATTCAGATTACATCAGGGAACCTGGCTATCCTCATACGATATATGAAATAGATGGAGCCGAGAGGTGTGCCATTGAGATAAACTCCTTCAGCAAGAATGCAGGCTTTACCGGAGTCCGGCTTGGCTGGAGCATTGTGCCGAGGACACTCGAGACTGAGGATGGCATACCTTCAGAGGTTCATAGGCTTTGGAACAGGAGGCAGACCACATTCTTCAATGGTGCCTCGAATATAGCACAGGCAGGGGGCCTTGCGGCTCTTTCAGAAGAAGGTAGGGCAGAGTGCAGGGGTCTTGTGGACTACTATCTTGAAAATGCACGGATCATACGAAGTGGTCTTGAGAGTGTGAACCTTACCTGCTTTGGAGGCATAAACAGCCCATATGTCTGGGCAAGAACGAAAGCTGATATGCCAAGCTGGGAGTTCTTTGACTACCTTTTGGAAAAAGCCCATGTGGTTGTGACTCCCGGCTCCGGCTTCGGTCCATCAGGAGAAGGCTATGTCCGCCTCTCCAGCTATGGTCACAGGGAAGACATAACAGAAGCTGTTGAATCAATAGTGAGGCACATCAATGACTGAAAAGAAACTTCCTTTGGGGCCTGAAGATTTCAATAGCCTGTTAAGCAGGGTTGAAACGCCATTTTATCTCTACGATGGAAATGGGATAATCCGTAATGCAGAGGAGCTTTATGATGCATTCTCATGGAATGAGGGATTCAGGAACTATTTTGCAGTCAAGGCCCTTCCGAATATCAGCATACTCCGCCTTTTGAAGGATGCTGGGATGGGAGCTGACACATCAAGCCTTCCAGAGCTTATGCTTGCCAAGGAGGCTGGAATTCCTGAAGATGGCATAGTCTTCACATCAAACGATACCTCTGATGAGGAATTCCGTAAGGCAATAGATATGGGTGTTCTTCTCAATCTTGATGACATTTCCCACATCTCAAGAATTGAGGAACTTGGCCTGAAGTGGCCAGAGCGCATATGCTTCCGCTACAACCCAGGGCCAGAGAGGACCGGCAATGCAATTATCGGAAATCCTGTTGAGGCAAAATACGGGGTAAGGAAGGACCAGATTGTGGAATGCTACAGGAGGGCAAAGGCAAATGGTTCCAGGTTCTTTGCGCTTCATACCATGGTGGCATCCAATGAGCTTGATGAGAATTACATAGTGGAGACTGCCAGGATGCTTTTCAGCCTGGTTAAAATGATTAAGGAGCAGGCAGGGGTCCAGATAAGGCTTCTTGATCTTGGAGGGGGAATAGGAATCCCGTACCGTGAGGATCAGGACAGGATTTCCTTCTACAGCCTTTCAGGAAAGATAAAAGCGCTCTATGATGAGATGATAGTGAAAGAGGATCTTGCTCCGGTAAGGCTTTCAGTTGAGATGGGCAGGGCAGTTACTGGCCCTTACGGCTATCTTGTTTCAAAGGTTCGCCATATTGCCCATAAGTACAAGGAATATGCAGGACTTGATGCCTCAATGGCAGACCTTATGCGTCCTGCGCTTTACGGGGCATACCACCATATCACAGTCCTTGGAAAGGAGGATGCTCCCAAGGATCATGTCTATGATGTCACAGGAAGCCTTTGCGAAAACAACGACAAGTTCGCAATAGACAGGAGCCTTCCTGAACTTGAAAGGGGGGATGTCCTTATCATCCATGATGCAGGAGCCCATGGACATTCGATGGGTTTCAACTATAATGCGAAGCTGAGGCATGCAGAGTATTTGCTCTTGGATGGAAATGTCTATAAAATAAGACGTGCTGAGACTTACGATGACTATATCTCAACCATGCTTAAGTTTCCGGAGATTATTATATGAAGGAATTCAGATACAATGTCAGGGTGTACTATTCGGATACCGATTGCGGGGCAATAGTGTACCATGCGCGCTATTTAGATTTTGCAGAGCATGCGAGGACTGAGATGCTCCGTTCCGCCCTTCCCGATTCAAGCCAGGATAAAATGAGGGAAGAAGGGCTGATTTTCGTTGTGAAGTCAATTACTATTGACTACAAGAGGCCTGGCCATCTTGATGATGAGCTTGTTGTCACTACTGTACTTAGCAAGGCTGAGCATTTTTCCGCAACATTCACCCAGTCAATAAAAAGAGGGGATGAGGAGCTTGCTTCGCTTTCTGTCAAAGTGGCAGCTGTCTCATACAAGACAAACCGCATCATGAAAATTCCTGAAGAGATTATAGAGGCATTATCTTGAATATCATAGGATTCCAGAAACTCACGCTTGTAGATTATCCTGGGAAGGTTGCCGCCATACTTTTTACTGGCGGATGCAATTTCCGCTGTCCATACTGCCATAATGGGGAGCTTGTGCTTTATCCGGAAGATTTTCCGCCATATCCTGATGAGGATATCTTTTCATACCTTGATAAGAGGAAGGGGATACTTGATGGCGTCGTTGTCTCTGGAGGGGAGCCAACGCTCCAGGCTGATCTTGCCCCATATCTTGAAAGGATAAAGGAGAGGGGGCTTCTTGTTAAGCTCGATACCAATGGAACAAGGCCGGGCGTCATAAGGAAGCTTGTTGAGGGAAAACTGGTTGACTATATCGCTATGGACGTTAAAAACAGCCTCTCAGACTATGCAAGGACAATAGGGCTGAAGTCTTTTGACACTTCAGGAATAGAGGAGTCCATTTCATACCTGAAAGAAGGCCATGTGGAGTACGAATTCCGCACGACAGTGACAAGGGAACTCCATCATGAGGAGAATATCAGGGATCTAGCGTTGCTGCTCAAAGGCTGCCGGGCCTATTATCTGCAAAACTATGTATCTAATGAAAATACGATAAGCAAAAATAATTCTCCCCTTAGCCTGGATGAATTAAAAAATTATATTGAAATACTAAGATTAAGTATTGAAAATGTAAGTATAAGGAATAGTTGACCACGCTATATGTAGTGTTTTAAAAATGCCACTACACTTTATATTGAGTTTTTGCTTGCTATCTTTTTCTCCTTATGCTACAGTGTTCTTTACATCAGAATAAGGAGATAATAATGTACAGTGTTTCAAAGCGTGATGGAGCTGTAGTTGATTTTGACATAAAGAAGATCAGCTCAGCTATAAAGAAGGCATTTGATGCATCAAAGACCGAGTATAACGATGACATCATTGACTTCATCGCATTAAAAGTCACAGCAGACTTTTCCAAGAAAGTCAAAGACGGCAAGATCGCTGTAGAGGATATCCAAGACAGTGTCGAGAACGTTCTCTCCCAGGCTGGGTACAACGATGTTGCCAAGACATACATACTCTACAGGAAGCAGAGGGAGAAGATCCGCAACATGAAGTCAACGATCCTTGACTACAAGAATGTTGTGGATAACTACCTGAAGCTGAATGACTGGAGGGTAAAGGAGAATTCGACAGTAACATATTCAGTGGGAGGCCTCATCCTGTCCAACAGCGGTGCCATTACCGCAAACTACTGGCTGAGCGAGGTATATGATGAGGAGATCGCAAATGCTCACCGCTCCTGCGATATGCATATCCATGACCTTTCCATGCTTACAGGATACTGCGCCGGATGGTCAATCAAGCAGCTTATCCAGGAAGGCCTTGGCGGAATCCCTGGAAAGATCACATCAAGCCCTGCAAGCCATCTTTCCACTCTATGCAACCAGATGGTGAACTTCCTTGGCATACTTCAGAATGAATGGGCAGGAGCCCAGGCATTCAGTTCTTTCGACACCTACCTTGCACCTTTTGTCAAGAAAGACAATCTGAGCTACAGGGAAGTGAAGAAGAGCCTTGAGTCATTCATCTATGGAGTTAACACCCCTTCACGCTGGGGAACACAGGCACCATTTTCAAATATAACTCTTGACTGGGTATGCCCAGAGGATATGAAGAACATTCCGGCCATAGTCGGAGGAAAGGATCAGGATTTCACTTACGGTGATTGCCAGAAGGAAATGTATATGGTCAACAAGGCATTCATTGAGATCATGATCGAAGGGGATGCGAACGGAAGGGGATTCCAGTATCCTATCCCGACATATTCAATCACAAAGGATTTTGACTGGTCTGAAACAGAGAACAACAAGCTTCTCTTCGAGATGACGGCAAAGTATGGAACACCGTATTTCTCCAACTACATCAACTCAGACATGCAGCCAAGTGATGTGCGCTCAATGTGCTGCCGCCTGCGCCTTGACCTCAGGGAACTGAGGAAGAAGACAGGAGGTTTCTTCGGTTCTGGAGAAAGTACTGGAAGCATTGGTGTTGTAACTATCAACATGCCTCGCCTTGGATATCTTGCCAAGGATGAGAAGGATTTCTATGAGCGCCTTGACAGGATCATGGATATCGCAGCAAGGTCTCTCAAGAGAAAGAGGGAGGTCATCACAAAACTTCTTGATGAAGGACTCTATCCATACACAAAGAGATATCTTGGAACATTCAACAACCATTTCTCAACAATCGGTCTTGTAGGAATGAACGAGTGCTCACTGAATGCAAAATGGCTCAGGTGTGACCTGACAGACAAGAGAAGCCAGGATTTTGCAGTTGATGTCCTTAATCACATGAGAAACAGGCTTTCTGATTACCAGGAGATGTACGGAGACCTTTATAACCTTGAGGCTACACCGGCAGAGAGCACATCATACCGCTTTGCAAAGCATGATGTGGAGCAGTTCCCGGATATCATAACTGCCAGCAAGAACGGGGATGCACCATATTACACGAACTCATCACATCTTCCTGTCGGCTACACAGAAGATATCTTCACTGCCCTCGATGTCCAGGACCGCCTGCAGACACTTTATACATCCGGAACTGTCTTCCATGCATTCCTTGGAGAGAAGATGAGTGACTGGAAGTCTGCAGCAAACCTCGTGAAGAAGATTGCTGAGAACTATGAGCTTCCTTACTATACTATCAGTCCGACATATTCTGTCTGTACTGATCATGGCTACATAGCAGGTGAGGAATATACATGCCCTGTCTGCGGAAGGGCTACGGAAGTCTATTCAAGAATTACCGGCTACTACCGCCCTGTACAGAACTGGAATACGGGCAAGAGCGAGGAGTTCAAGGAGAGGAAGACATACAATATTGAAACAAGCATCCTTACCCATGGGGCTCCCAAAAAGCATGAAGAGCATAGGAGTGAGAGCATAGAGGTATCAGAAACCCTTCTCTTCACTACCAAGACATGCCCTAACTGCAAGGCTGCAAAGGCAAGCCTGGATAAGGCTGGAATAAGCTATAAGACAGTCGATGCAGAAGATAATCCAGAGCTTGCCATGAAATATGGCATCATGCAGGCACCGACACTGGTTGTCAAGGCAAATGGTGTTGACAATGTTCTGGTCGGACTGTCAAAAATAAAAGGCTTCATTTCAGAGGCTGTATGATTTTAGCCCCCTTTTGGGGGCATTATTATTGAGGATAGGAAATTGAAAGTAAGCTATGACGAATTAAAGGATCTTTTCAGGACAATACTGGAAAAGAAAGGTTTCAGCTCATCAGATGCAGAGACAGCTGCAGAAATCTTTGCGGAAAACAGCCTGGCCGGGGTAATAAGCCACGGCCTTAACAGGTTCCCGCGTGTTCTTAAATATATTGACAGCGGGGACATTGCAATCGGTGCAAAGGAGAAAGTCCTTCTTTCCCTTCCGTTCTTTGAAAGGTGGGATTGCGCCAATGGGCTTGGCCCGCTTTTTGCAAGGAAAGCAATGCAGAAAGCCATTTTGATGGCTAAGGAAAACGGCATCGGAGCAGTTGCACTATGCAATAATAACCACTGGATGAGAGGCGGCTATTATGCAAAGATGGCATCAGATGAGAAGATGATAGGGCTCTGCTGGTCAAATACGACTGCAAACATGCCGCCATGGGGAGGAGAGGATGCAAGGATAGGAAATAATCCTCTCTGCATTGCAATCCCTGTCTCAGATGGTCCTGATTTCCTATTGGACATGGCAATCAGCCAGTACAGCTACGGAAAGCTTGAGACGCTCAGGCTGAAGGGAGAAAAGCTTCCTTACCCTGGCGGGTTTGATAAGGATGGGAATCTTACGGATGATCCTGGCCTGATAGAGGAGAGCAGGAGAATGCTTCCGATCGGATACTGGAAGGGTAGCGGACTCTCTATTGCCCTTGACCTGATTGCCGCACTGCTCAGCAATGGAAATGGGGTTCGCGAGATATCCGCTTTTGAGAATGAGGTAGCCCTTTCCCAGGTGATGATTGTGTTCGATCCTGTGAAACTCGGAATAGAGGAGCCGGAAAAGAGGGCAAGGGAAATCCTTGAGTACACAAAGACAAGCCCTGTTGCATCCGGTTTCAGGCGCGTGACATATCCGGGGGAATCCATGCAGAGGACAAGGGAGGCCAATGAGAAGGAAGGCATCGAAGTGGTCGATGATATCTACCTGGGTCTCAAGGCACTCATTTGACAGAAACTGCCTCTATATGTAATATAGAGCCAAGCCGGGCATTAGCGCAGGGGTTTAGCGTACAAGTCTGGGGGACTTGGGGTCGGCGGTTCAAATCCGCCATGCCCGAAAATGGCCATCTTCCTCTTACCTTCTGGCAATTCAATGCTGAAGGAAAGGAAGAGGAGGCTTAGAGAGGTAATGGATGCAGAGTTCAGTTATAGACAGTATCCTCGATATTGAAGATAAGGCAGAAAAGATAGTTGATGATGCTGAGAAAGAAGCAAGGGATATAATTTTCGAAGCTCAGAATAATGCGAAGAACCTGATAAAAGACGAAATAGACAAGCTTAAGGCTGAAAATGATCAGCTCATCAGTGATGAGGAGAGGATCTACAGCGAAAACCTTAAGGAGTACGAAGAGAGGAAGATAGAGCTTGAGTCATCCGACAGCCTGACAGACAAGGCAGCCCTTTCCCGTTCAAAGGAAAGGATAGTCTCCCTTCTGATCAATGGAGCTGTATAGCATGGGAAAAGTAAGTGAATATGCTTTTGTGAATGCTAAGCTCAGGGCAAGGATTGGGGAGATGAACACCTCTACAATCTCTTCTGACATGATAAAAGCTCCGACACTCAACGAAGCAATCAGCGTATTGAAGGATACCAAGTATTCCTCTCTTGTTTCAGTATACAGTGAAACAGGAGACCTGCAGGCTGTTGAACTTGCACTTATGGAGTACGAGATAGAAGATTTCAGGAATGTCATTTCATACCTGAAAGGGAATGAGAAATACCTTATTGAGACTTTACTGAGCAAAGCAGAGGAAGAGAATATTAAGAATGCCCTGAGGCTGTGGTATTCATCTGCCGTAAGGAATCATCAGATTGCATACAGGGCAAACTATATCTATAAGAAGGACATAGTAAACCATATAGACTACAATGCACTGATTAACTCATCAGGATGGGATGGCGTTGTTGCGTCCTTCAAGGACAGCATCTATTATGATCTGATCTCTTCCATTTCCTTTGATGAGATCAGGGCAAATGGCCTTTTTGACCTGGAAATAAAGCTGGATCACCTGTATTTCAGGAACCTTTTCAGCTCCATTGGGAAGCTGAAGGGGGAAGACAGGAAAGTAAGCGAAGATATTTACTATGTCGATGTTGACCTGAAGAATATACTCCTGTTTGTCAGATACAGCTTCTACCATCATTTATCGCAAAGCGAGCTGAAGGCTGTAGTCATTCCTTATGGAAAGGTCTATGAAGGCCTGATGGCAAAGAAAAGCTTTGACAAGATCGACAGCATCGAGGATGTAAGAAGTGTTGCATCAAGGCATTATAAGGCATTGATGCAGGATCTCGGTGATATCAGGAAAAATGATGATGATATGACTGGAAATGATGAGAATGCTGAACATATTGTCAGGATTGAGGAGTATCTTGGCCAAACTAGAAAAAAGGAGTTTTTGAAGATCCTTTCCCAAAAGCCATTCAATGTAGGAACAATTCTCTCATATTTCTTCCTCCTGCGTGATGAAGAGCAGAGAATCAGGAGCATAATGAGTGCTAAGTTCTATAAATGGGATGAAGAGAGGATAAGGGGAGCTGTGCTATGAGCTTGTTTACTAGGCGCATGAAGCTGCTTACAGCTGTCGTGCTGGATGAAGATAAAGATAAGGTCGTGAAGAACCTCCTTTCCAGGGGAGTCATGGATTTTGTCCATATTGAAGGACTCGACAAGGAAAGGATGAAGAAGATAAAGAGCGGGGATGATGGCAGGACTGGCGCAGACCTTGCAGAATACAGGGTCCGCATAGAAAGCCTTTTTTCCCAGGCGGGGCACAAGGTTCCGTCCCTGAGTGCTTCAGACCTGGAGAATGTGGACGTTCTCGATCTTGATAAGCTGAGACGCTTTATAGAGCGCCTGACTATTTCCACGCAGTCCATAAAGGACAGGCAGAGGATAGTGAACCAGCGTTATCTGCAGCATGGCGAAATGATGCGCTATATAGAAGACAAGAAGAATGAGTATATAGACCTGCGTGTCGGAAATGTGCCTTCAAGGGAGGATGATTTCAGCTCCCGTCTTGAGCAGTTCGGAGCCGTTGTTGAGAAAGAAGGATCATCTTTTGCCGTCCTTTCATTCAAGAGGGACCGCGAGAGGATTGATGATCTCTTTGATAAGTTCCACTGGGCAGAATCAAGCGAAGCAAGCGAGCAGAAGAATGCACTTCAAAGGGCAAAGGGGGAACTTTCAAAATGCCTGGAGAAAGACAGGAAGGACCTCGAAAAGCTTAAAGAGGAAGTTAAGGAAAAGATAGGGGAACGCATAGATGACCTTGATAAGGCATGGATCAATGTAAGGGTCCATGAGCTGTGTTCCTCTGTCGAGTCTTATTTCTCCTATACCAAGAATACGACGCTCCTTTCCGGATGGGTTCCTGAAGACGAATACCAGAGGGTATATGATGCGATCCTTGAGGCAACGGATGGAAGGTGCATCATTGAGGCAAGGGATGCAGATGAGATGGAGAGGGAAAGTGTTCCTGTTTCCATGACAAGCCCCAAGGCCCTCAAGCCATTTGAGCATCTTGTCAATAACTATGGAACTCCTGAGTATGGATCAATCAATCCGACGCCGTTTACCGCAGTTGCATACATCCTTATGTTTGCCCTTATGTTTGCAGATCTTGGACAGGGATTTGTCCTGCTTCTTGTCGGCCTTATTGGAACATACATGTACAGGAAGAATCCGCTTAAGAAGGATGGGCTTATAAGCAGGTACCTGTGTTCCCTTCTGCTTTACCTGGGGCCGGCAAGCATGTTAGGCGGACTGCTTTTCGGATCCTGTTTCGGCTATTCCTGGATCCCGGCACTCTGGTTCAATTACCACAGCGTGGTTAATGGCCATGGCGGAAATGGCTATGTAAATGATATTTACGACATCCTTGGAATAACGATAAAGTTCGGCATCGCTGTAATTGCCACAGGCCTTATTCTAAACTGGATCAATCTCATCAGGAAAAAGAGATTCTTTGAGCTTATCTTTGATAAGAATGGATTTGTCGGCGGAGCTCTTTATGCAATAGGAATTTATGCAGGTTTCGGTTTTGTCGCATCTGGCTATAAGACAGTGCCAACACCCGCATGGATGATGCCAAGCCTTGTTTTCCTCATTGTCATGATATTCATCTCGGAACCAGTTCATTTTATCATTCAGCTGAGGAAAGGGCATAAGGAGAAGGTAAGCCAGCTTGTGATAAACACTGTGATTGAAAGCCTTATCACGATACTGGAAATTTTCTCAGGCTTCCTTGCCAATACCCTTTCTTTCATGCGTGTTGCAGGGCTTGGAATTGCGCACGTATCGCTGATGACAGCTTTCCAGGATATGGCGGAAATGACGGGAAATGCCATTTTCGGGACACTTATCATAATCGTAGGGAACGTGCTTGTTGTCGTACTGGAGGGACTCAGTGCTGGAATCAACTCCCTCAGGCTCAACTACTACGAATTCTTCACAAGGTTCTTTACCGGCCGCGGATTTGCTTATCAGCCCATAGGGCTTAGTGGCAGGCGCAAGGCTAACTGAAATATATAGGAGGGTCATTATGGCCGCAATTGAATTTAGGAAGAAAGTAAATCTGACTTTCGCGCTAACAGTTCTGCTCCTTCTTGGAACAGCATTCATCTACTCACCGACACTCTATGCAGCAGCAGAGAGCGTACAGAGTGGAAGCTATCAGACAGCACTTATCTGCTTTGCAGCTGCTCTTGCTTTCGGTCTAGGTGCAATCAGTGCTGGAATTGCTATTTCAAACGTAGGATCTGCAGCAATGGGAGCTATCTCGGAAAAGCCTGAGATCGCAAGCAATGCGCTCATCTTCATCGGACTTTCAGAAGGACTTGTAGTATTCGGATTTATTACAGCCCTCATGATTCTTGGAACTGTTTAATGGAATATTACGTTATCGGAGATGATGATACCGTCCTCGGCTTCTCAATAGTAGGTGTGCAGGGTGAGACTGCACACACTAGTGAGGAAGCAAGGAATGCATGGCAGAATGCCCTGGAAAACAAGGAGAGGGGGATTATCATCATCACGGAGGATGTTGCCAACATGATAAGGGAGACTGTGGACCACTACCTGTTTAGTGAGTCCTTCCCTCTTGTTGTCGAAATCCCCTCAAGCGGCAAAGGTTTCACAAGGGATCTCAAGAGCCTTGTAAACCAAGCGATAGGAGTTTCAATATGAGTATTGAATCCAACACTCTCATGGATGGAATTATCAGTGAAGCAGAGAAGAAGGCTGAATCCATCAAAGCCGATGCTTTAAAGGAGCGTGACCGTATTCTCGCAGAAGCAGAGGAAGAGCTTGAGAAGAAGAAAGCTGAAGAGATGAGGTCGCTTGATATCCACATCAGCTCAATAAGGCTTAAGGAAGAGAGTGCAAAGAGAAGCATCGATCGCCTCAGGGAGATTAAGACGATGGACTCATCTTACCAGGAAGTGATGCTGATGGTGGAAAAGGAGTTTTCATCTCTTGCAGGAAAGGGAGAGCTCTCAGATGCTTTGGTTTCCTGGATAGTGGAAGCCGCTATCGGACTGGATAAGGAAAAGCAGATGGTGCAGTGCAGCCAGGAAGCACCTGTAGATGAGAATATGCTCAGGAAGGCTGAAAAGCTTATTAAGGAAAAGAGCGGAAATGATATATCTCTGGTCATGGATGAGCGTATCTGCCCTGAAATCGGCGTAGTTCTTTCCACCCTTGACAGGAAAATCAGCTACAACAACCTCCTTAGCACCCGCATCAGACGCTATCAGAAAGAAATAAGAAAGATATTACAGGAAGAAAATGCAAGATAAAATCGTTGGAAGGGTTAAGAAAGTCAATGGCCCAGTCCTTACTATTAAGGGAATTACAGATGCAAAAATGCAGGAGCTTGTGCATGTGAGCGATCTCAGGATCGTAGGTGAGATCGTCAAGCTTAACGGGGATGAGGCTACATGCCAGGTATATGAGGATGCAACTGGAATAGCACCAGGGGACAATGTCTATGGTACGGGCATGAGCCTTTCTGTGGAGCTGGGACCTGGACTTATCGGAAATATATATGATGGAATACAGAGGCCTCTTGAGGAAATCAGGAGCCTCAGCGGGGACTTCATTGAGCGCGGAATCTCTATAAGTTCCATAAGCCATGAAAAGAAATGGCATATGGTACCTGTAAAAAAAGCAGGTGATGAGATTGGAATGGGTGAGGTCTTTGCAGAGGTGCAGGAGACAGAAAGGGTTCTGCACCGCGTAATGCTTCCCCCTGCATTTGAAGGGAAATACCATATTGTTTCCATAAAGGAAGAAGGGGAATACACCGTAGAAGATGAGATTGCCCTTGTTGAGGATGAGAAAGGGATGACCTATCCTCTTACAATGAAGCAGTACTGGCCTATAAGGAATCCACGCCCGGTAAAGGAACGCCTTAACCTTGATACACCCCTGATTACGGGCTTGAGGGTAATTGATTCGCTTTTCCCTCTTGCAAAGGGGGGAACAGTTGCAATCCCTGGAGGGTTTGGAACTGGAAAGACCATGACGCAGCACTCCATTGCTCAGTGGTGTGATGCGGATATCATCGTATATATCGGCTGTGGAGAAAGGGGAAATGAGATGACGGATGTTCTGAGGGAATTCCCGCATCTTGTGGATCCAAGGACAGGACAGAGCCTGATGCAGAGGACTATCCTTATTGCCAATACGTCAAATATGCCTGTTTCTGCCAGGGAGGCATCCATCTATACAGGTATAACGATGGCAGAATACTACCGCGACATGGGCTATAACGTTGCCATTATGGCAGACAGCACATCACGCTGGGCGGAAGCCCTCAGGGAACTGTCTGGACGAATGGAGGAAATGCCTGCAGAAGAAGGATTCCCTGCATATCTTCCGACACGAATTGCCCAGTTCTATGAAAGGGCAGGGCATATGGCAACTCTCTCTGGGCGTGAAGGATCTGTTTCCATCATCGGAGCTGTATCTCCTCCGGGAGGAGACTTCTCTGAACCAGTTACGCAGCATACAAAACGCTTCGTGCGCTGTTTCTGGGGACTTGACAGGTCACTAGCGTCTGCAAGGCACTATCCAGCCATAAGCTGGCTTGATTCATACAGTGAGTATATCGATGAAGTCAAAGCATGGTGGGAAAAGGAAAGCGGCGGAGAATGGGCAGTCAACAGGCAGAAGATCATGGAGCTGCTGCAGAAGGAAGTAAGGCTTAACCAGATTGTGAAGCTCGTCGGTCCTGATGCCCTTCCAGACAGCCAGAATTTCATAATCGAATGCTGTTCCCTCTTCAAGACTGCATTCCTGCAGCAGAATGCATTTGATGAGATTGACCGTTACTGTTCTGTCAAAAAGCAGATCAAGATGCTCTCTTTGCTTATCCATTATTACGAAGAGGGAGAGAATGCAATTTCCAAGGGCGTTCCGATGGTTAAGATCAAAAGGCTTTCCGTCGTTCAGGATATTGCAAGGATGCGCTTTAACATTGCAAACGGAAGCGAGGATGAGATCGATAAACTCTCATTGAAGCTTGACAGGGCAATTATGCAGTTGGGAAGTATTTATGATAACTGATAATAAGAAAAACAAGGCATTATATTCAGGCAGGGAATACATGGGGGCAAGCCGGATTGACGGTCCCCTTGTGTATATGCGCAACACTCACCCGGTTGGGTACGGAGAACTTGTAGAGATCAAGGGAAGTGATGGAAAGATCCGCTCCGGACAGGTTCTCGATACATCCGATGAAGCAGTATGCGTTCAGGTATTTGAAGGGACTGATGGCCTTTCCCTTCCTGGGACAAGCATGAGGTTCCTTGGAGAACCTCTGACACTTGGTGTTACAGAGAAGATGCTTGGACGTGTTATGAACGGACTTGGAAAGAGCAGGGATGGTGCACGCACTCCCTCCAGCGCTGATGAGCGGGATGTCAATGGCGTTCCAATCAACCCGACTGCAAGGGAATATCCAAGGGATTTCATCCAGACAGGCATTTCCGTAATTGATGGAATGACCACACTGATCCAGGGGCAGAAACTCCCGATTTTCAGCGGCAACGGCATGGAGCATAACCAGCTGGCTGCACAGATAGCAAGGCAGGCTAAAGTCAGGGGTGGAAAAAGCGATTTTGCAATCGTTTTTGCTGCAATGGGGGTAAAGTACGATGTAGCAAAGTTCTTTATCGATTCCTTTGAGGAAACAGGAGTGCTTGACAATGTAGCCCTTTTCCTTTCCCTTGCTGATGATCCTTCCATTGAGAGGACGATCACTCCACATACGGCGCTTACCCTTGCAGAGCATCTGGCATTTGATAAGGGCAAGCAGGTGCTTGTCATTATGACGGATATGACTAACTACTGTGAGTCCCTCAGGGAAATTGGCACTCTAAGGGGAGAAATCCCATCAAGGAAAGGATATCCTGGATACCTTTATTCAAACCTTGCAGAAATATATGAAAGAAGCGGTAAGATAAGCGGAAAGAGCGGAAGCATAACACAGCTGCCTATCCTTACAATGCCAAATGATGATATATCCCATCCTATCCCGGATCTTACAGGGTATATCACTGAAGGGCAGATTGTATTTGACCGCGATATGAGCTCACGTGGAATCTATCCGCCAATCAACTGCCTTCCATCCCTTTCAAGGCTTATGAAGGATGGAATCGGAGAGGGCATGACCAGAGACGACCATCCTCATCTTTCAAATCAGCTTTTTGCCTCATATTCCCATGTGAAGGAAGTAAGGAACCTTGCATCTGTCATCGGAGAGGAGGAGCTTACTGAAACTGACCATAAATATATGCAGTTCGGCGAATTCTTTGAAAAGAAGTTTGTTGCTCAGCGCTATGATGAGGACAGGTCTATTGAGGAGACTCTTGATCTTGGATGGCAGGCACTTTCTATCCTTCCTCCAGAAGAGCTGCAGAGGCTTACTGAAGAAGAGATTAATGAGTACTATAAGGGCTAGCATATGGATACGTCTTTAGCACCTACCAGATCCAATTTGATGAAGCTGAAGGATGAGCTCTCATTCTCCAGGCTCGGCTATGACCTGCTTGATCAGAAGAGGAGCATCCTGGTCAGTGAGCTGCTGACTCTTGTCGACCAGGCCGTGGATTACCAGAACAGGGTGGAGAAGAACCTGAAAGATGCGGAGTCAACACTGCAGGATGCTATCATGCATATGGGGCGCCTGAGAGTTGCTAATCTCGCTGGAGCCGTTAATATCCAGAGTTCAATAAGCCTCAGTGAACGCCGGGTCATGGGGGTATCCCTTCCGAAAGTGGATACGTCATTCACAGGGGATGGCCCATACTTTTCCCCTGAGGGTACAAGCATGCTTTCTGAGCTTGCTATAAACCACTACAGGAAGGCACTTGAGCTTATGGGAAAGATGGCTGAACTCAAGGTGTCCATCATGAGGCTCAGCCGCGAAGTGAAGAAGACGATCAGGAAGGTTAATGCACTTGAGAAGCTCGTCATCCCAGATAAGGAAGAGACGCTTAAGTACCTTACATCAAGGATAGAAGAACAGGAAAGGGAGTCATTCATCCTGCTTAAAGCCGTAAAGGATAGAATGGAGAGAAGAGAGGAAGAAAAAAGGAGGGAAAGCATATGAGCAATGCGCCATTTCTGGATATATTGACATATCTTGATGGATCAGAAGGATCGCTTAGTGCCCTTATGTACTCTATCATGCTTTCAAAAAGCACGGGTGCAAGGCTGCATGTATTATATGTAGTCAATACAAAGGCGCTGGGGGATCTGGTAAAGAGCCATATTTTCGTTGCACAGGAAAGGAGTGAATACCTGAGTGATCTCAGGAAGGATGCTGAGCGCCATATAAGGCATGCGCAAAAGCTTGCTGCCCAGAAAGAGATCACTATAGAGGCTTCAATCATTGAAGGCTCTCCACATACTGAAGTGATGAAATACATTAAGGAAAACCACATCGATCTTCTTACCCTCGGATCCATAAATGTAATAAGGAGCAGGAGGGAAGAGCTCACAAGTGAAAATGACAGGATGATGAGGACAAGCCCATGTCCGGTACTTGTCGTCAAGGATGATGACAGCATCTGGTCAATGTTCGAGGAGGATTACTGATGTCTTTAACAGATAGCCTGAAGAAAGAGTATTGTTTCTGTCCGCTTGAGGGAGAAAACAAGATGGAATTGCTTGAAAACCTCGTACACGAGTTCTCTATTGCATATGGCCTTGATGAGGATCAGGAAAAAAGTGCGCTTAACGCAGTGCTTGAGAGGGAAAAGCTTGGATCTACCGGGCTTGAGAATGGAGTGGCAATTCCGCATGCAAAAGTGGATTTCATAAAAGAGCCGGTTGTCTCCCTTGCTGTCGGCAGGAAAGAGATCGATTTCGACTCCGCAGACGGAAAGCCTACAAGTGTATATTTCCTTGTCTTTGGAAGTCCGGATCATCCTAGTGAACATGTGCAGGTACTATCCCAGATTGCACAGGTTGTGAAAAACAGCACAATGATGAGACTCATAAAGAACTCAAAGAGCCAGGAAGACCTCATTTCAGTATTTTTCTGAGACTATTTTCCTCCTTATTGCTTATGTAAAAAGAAGATGGGCAATGGAGGAAAATTTTTTTGAAAAAAAAATGGAAAAAGTGATTGACAGTTATGAGTGAAAAGGGCTAAAGTGTCATAGCGTGCTGAGAGGCACAGAGGAAGTTTTTTAAGATCTAACGCGCATGGGAAGAGAGAGAAGGAAGCGGATGCTTCCTGTCAATTCGAATAGAAGAACAACAAATGGCAAATTAAAAGTCAGATGGTTCAAGCGAGCTTGGCAGGAGAAAGACTGAAGTTGGAAAATAGGTCCCAGTCTTCGGACTGGGGCATTCGATAACGGAGAGTTTGATCCTGGCTCAGAACGAACGCTGGCGGCGCGTTTTAAGCATGCAAGTCGAGCGAATGGGACCCCTCGGGGTCACGGAAGCGGCGGACGGGTGAGTAACACGTGGGTAATCTGCCCCTGGGACGGGAATAGCCCATGGAAACATGGGGTAATGCCGGATACGATGCCGACCACAGAGGTGGATGGCAGGAAAGGCGCTACGGCGCC
>CASFJV010000016.1 GCA_949295125.1 uncultured Spirochaetales bacterium | reverse complement strand
TCTAGGAAGCGGAGCTGGATTTCCAGCTATCGTGCTTGCTATTTTGCTTCCGGAGAAGAGCCTTACGCTGTGTGAGCGGATGGCAAGGAGAGTGAATTTTCTCAGGTCAGCCATAGTGAAGCTTGGACTTGAGAATGCTGAAGTGATGGCAGTAAGTGCTGAGGATGTCAAAGAAAGGTATGATGCTGTGACATCCCGTGCTTTCCATAGCCTCAAGGACTCTTATCCGATAATGAGACCCCTTTTAAGGGATGGTGGAGCCATCATGCTGTATAAAGGCATGATGAAGACAATAAGAAGTGAAATAGAAGAGACAGAGAAAGCATACGGGGTAAGCCTCACTTATAAGATAGACAACATAAGGGTTCCGTTCCTTGATGAGGAGAGGAACCTGCTGACTATATTGTGAGGTAAAAAATGAAAAAAGGCGGTATTCTTACTACAATCTTTTCCTTGGTCCTCTTTCTTGCAGGACTGTTAATACTTGTGATCAATTTCACTGACAGTTCAATGCCAGCGGCATTTGTTCCCCTGGCTGAGAAAGTGATCAATTTTGTAGTTGCCAACCTATGCCTTACATCCAGTGAGGACACCATACTCCTGATACCTGGCATTTTCCTCATCCTTGAGGCGTGCATGATAAAGCTCTTCAGGAGGAAAAGGCCTTATTCAATAATATTCGCCTTATACCTCTTTTTCATCTATTTCACTCTGATAGTATTCACTCACCTGAGAATGGGAATGGTCACTCCAAGTGCTGTTATGAGCAGGGTTGATCCTTCCAAGACTGCGCTTGTTGGACTTCTTATTGTCCTTGAAGTCCTTCTTTCTGTTGTGATCCTTTATGTAACAGGTGCCCTGAACCAGAAATACAGGGAGAAAAATGCAAGGATAGCAGAGGGCACTGGAGCTGAGCAGGAAGAAGGCAGTGCTGATAAAACATCTCCTTACATGAGCCGAAAGAAGATGAAGAAACTTGAGGCCAAGGAGAAAAAGAGGCAGGAGAAAGAGGAGAGGAAAGAGCAGCTGAAAGAAGAGAAGAGGGCAAAGAAACTCCAGGAAAAGATGGACAGGGAAGCCGAAGCTGCAGAAAAGGAAGCGAAGGCAGAGGCTGAGAGGGAAGAGAGAAGGGAAGAAAAGAGGCAGGAAAAACTGAAGAGGAAGGAAGAGAAGAAAGCCAGGAAAAACGGTGAGGAGATCCTGCCTGATGAAGATCCTTCTGAGCGTTTCAGCACAGATGATCTTAACATAAAGATGAATATTCCGGAGAAAGCAGTCAGCATGGATACTCCACTCTCTTTCCCTGAATTCGGTGAGGTTCCTCGCCTCAATACCATTGAGCACACAGAGGAGCTTGATATCGTATCTCCTGACAGGAGGACAAAGTTCAAGGAGGAGATGGGACTAGAGAGCAGGTTCACTCCTGATCCTGTGAATTCTTCAGCGGAAAAAGATGAGGAGGAGGAGAGCTTCAGCATAAAGATGCCGAAGTACGATCCAAAGCAGGCTGGAAGCCATTTCAAGAAAGGCGGAATACTTGAGGCTACAATAGAGAGCATGGGCAATTATGACAGCTCATCTGTATCCCGCCCTAAAACCCCGATACTTGGCCTTGATGGGAAGGAAAAGGCAAATACCGATTTCAAGGACAGGGAAGATAATTTCGCTCCAAGCGGACTGTCAAAAGACCATCCACGCTATAAGCTGTTTGAGTCTCTCAGGAAGAGTCCCGGTTCACAGAGCGTGAACGTTTCCCATATTCCGAGCAAGCAGTTTGAGACAGAAGAGGCTGAGACAGTTGATAAAGGGCTTACGAATATGAACAGTTCTTACCAGTCCACGTTCAGGAGTGCGGATGATCAGAAGGTAAAGCTGTCTGAACGCCTTGACAGTATGAAAAGAGAGAGCATAAGCACTAAAAACCCTTATGTTTCCCAGCCTCAGCCTGATTTTCCTCCTGCTAATGGCAAAGATGATCTCAAGGCCAGGCTGGATAAGATAAACAGCTCTATGCCTGCAGTATCAGAAGAGCCTTTGAAAGTTGCAAAGGCTGAGCCAGTGAGGGCAGAAGAGATAGAGTCTGTCGACCAGAAGAATAAAGGCAAATACGATGATGGTTCAGGCTATGAGGATCCAAAGCAGGAGAATGAAATTTATTATTCTGTTGGCGTTTCCGGCCTCAAGAGCAATGATGAGGGCATGACAGGAATAAAGAACAGGTCAAGGCGTGGCTATAAGCCTCCAACGATGGATATCCTGCTCGATTACCCGACTGCGGACAGGGAGATCGATGAGCAGACCCTTTACAGGGGGAAGATGATACTCTCCACCCTGCAGGATTTCAAGGTTGATGTAACTCTGGACAATATTGTCAAGGGACCTACAGTAACCATGTATGAGCTTAAGCTTGCAGAAGGAGTCCCCGTATCCAAGATAAAGACCAGGTACGATGACCTTCAGTATGCATTAGGCGTAAGGAGCATAAGAATCCTTGCACCAGTTCCAGGAAAGCAGGCTGTCGGAATCGAAGTTCCGAATACAAACAGGGCGACTATTGGCTTTAAGGACATGCTTTATACATTCAATGCCCTTCCTGACAAGAATAAGATGGCAGTCCCAATGATCCTTGGAAGGACCATTACCGGTGAGCCAGTGAGCATCAACGTGGCAAAGGCACCACATCTGCTGATCGCAGGAAGCACCGGCAGCGGTAAGAGTGTCGGAATCAACAGCCTTATTGCAACGATACTTTATAACAAGAGCCCCCAGGAAGTAAGGCTCATCATGGTTGACCCTAAGGTTGTAGAGCTCAAGATCTATAACGGAATTCCACATCTGCTCACTCCTGTAATTACGGACAGCAAGAGGGTGCTGAAGGTGCTTGCATGGCTTACGGAGGAGATGGACAGGCGCTATGAGATGATAAGCCGCTACAATGTAAGGAACATTGAGGCATTCAATGACAAGCTCAAGAGGGATCACCTTGCAGCTGAGAAGCTTCCATATATTGTCCTGATCATGGATGAATATGCTGACCTTATGAGTACGATAGGAAAGGATATTGAGTACTATGTAGGACGCCTTACCGCCATGGCACGTGCAGTTGGAATCCATCTGGTTCTTGCAACCCAGCGTCCAAGTGCTGAGGTTGTTACAGGAACCATCAAGAACAATATTCCAAGCCGAATTGCATTCGCAGTGGCATCCGGAGTCAACAGCAAGATCATCCTCGATGAGATGGGAGCAGAGTCGCTGCTTGGAAAAGGCGATATGCTCTATAAGAGCCCTACAAGCATTGAGACACAGAGAATCCAGGGTGCATTCCTCTCTGATGGGGAAGTTGAGAAGATAGTGGAACAGGTTAAGCTCAACGGAGAAGCCGATTACCTCGATGAGTCCATCTTTGAAGATCATGATGAGAGGGAAGATGACTTTGGGGACGACGGCTTTGAGTATGTCGATACCGAAGAGGAAGAGTATGAGAGGGCAAAGCAGATTGTCTATGAAAAGAAGAGCGCATCTGCTTCCTATCTGCAGCGCCGCATGAAGATCGGATATAACAAAGCCGCACGCTATGTTGAAAGGATGGAGGAAGATGGAATAGTCGGGCCTCCAAACGGAAGCAAGCCGAGGGAACTGATCAAGATGATTTAGTTCTGGAAAGTGCCCTTTCCTATTGCGGGAGAGGGCTTTTCCATGAAATTGGCAGCACATGCAGAAAAGACAGCAGCATAAGCCCTTATGATGCAGGATCTGGAAAAAGCAAAAAATATTTGCTATTTCGTAAATTCTCTCAGAAAATGGAATTATGAAATACTTAGCATTTGATATTGGAGCTGGATTGCTTAAAGCAAGGGTTGCTGCCATAAATAGTGTTGGCAACATCGAAGTTATTGACTCCAGGTCTGTCAAGATCGGGAGGGAAAAGAAGGATGGGCATATCCTATGGGCTCTTGATGAGATAATTGAGAGCATTAGGACGCTCCTGATTGATATGGGACCTGCTGACAGCATCCTGATCGATTCATTTGCTTCTGACTTTATCCTGCTGGATGCAGATGATGAGATAGTGGGTGGAGCTGTAAGCTATCTTGATGAGAGGACCAAGAGGATAAAGAATGAGCCAGATAGTGCCAAGGTCTTCAAGTGCACAGGCTCACATTCAAGGCCAAACAATACACTTTACCAGCTGGTTGCATTAAAGGAAGAAGAAAGTGAACTGCTTGAGAAAGCGGAAAGCCTGCTGTTCCTTCCTGATTACATCAATTACTGCCTGACCGGAGTGAAGAAATCATCATTGTCAATGGCCCTGACAAGCTCCCTTGTCAATATTGAAAGCCTTGACTGGGATGCAGGCCTTTTAGCAGAGATAGGAATAAAGAGATCCATTTTCCAGGAAATCGTGAAGGATGGGACAGTTCTTGGAGACCTGAAAGAGGATATTGCAAAGGAGGCCGGATATAATGCAAAGGTCCTTGTCTCTTCCCATGATACCAGCCTTGCTTATATTTCTGCACCTCTTGAAGAGGGAAGCGCAATGCTCTCTGTCGGAGGCTTTGCACGTTTAGGCGTCATTGTTGATGAAGCCATTCTCTCTGATGATGCAATGCAGAAGAACTATACTAATGCCGTTTCCCCACTGGGAGACAAGACTCTTACAAAGTACCTGATGGGAACATATCTCATACAGAATCTCAAAGGGAAGATGAAAGAGGGCACAAGCTATGATGAGATAATGAAGAAAGCACGCAGCATCCATTCTCCATGCTCTGTTGATATCGCAAAGATAGGCTATGAGACAGATGATGTCATGGGTGCATTGAATGCCATGCTTGAGAATCCTTCAGAGGATCCTTTTGAAGCCGCTTCAATTATATACAGTTCTCTTGCTGAATACTATATCTCAGAAATCGGTAAAATGGAGGAGACGCTTTCTCACAGCATAAACAGGATCTGCCTTGTAGGAGGGGCTGCAAAGGATCCATACCTGGCACTCCTGATTGCAATGAAGAGCGGCAAGATGGTTGTCTCTACAAGCTGTGATGCAGCCCTTATTGGTAACCTTGCCTTCCAGATGATTTGCTCAGGAGAGCTCAGGAAGGAAGAAAAGGATACGGCAATAATGCATCTCCTTGGGCGGACATCATATTTAAGAAGCTGACTTCAGGGGCTGTCGGAGGGCAGCCCACTATAATAAGATTTCAACTCCGTGCGGATTCTGCAATGATGATTTTTGTTGCTAAAAAAGGCGGAAAACTATATCTTAGTTGGGATGAAAACAATTTATTTGGAAAGCCTTGGATGTGCAAAGAACCAGGTTGACAGCGAAATACTGTTAACTTATGCCATTGAAAATGGTTATGAGAGGGTGGACAGCCCGGAGAAAGCCGATGTCATTGTCATAAATTCCTGCGGCTTCATTGAAGATGCAAAGAAGGAGTCCATCGAAGCAACTCTTAGCATGAGGAATGCTTATCCTGATGCAAAGATAATACTTTCCGGCTGCCTTGCCGAGCGCTATGGCAAGGAGATGGATTTTGAAGAAGCCGATGCCATTTTTGGAAACCATGACCTGTCTAAATTCCCCGAAGTGCTGAAAGAGGTGGAAGACGGGGACAAAGGCATTGTCGATATCCCTGAATATCCGGATCCGGACAGGGAACGCGATGACAGGAAAGTGCTCCTTTCGCGTCCGCGTACTGCATATCTTAAGATCAGTGAAGGCTGCAACCATTGCTGCGCATATTGTGCAATACCTCTTATCAGGGGGCCGCTTCGAAGCAGGCCGATGGATAAGATCATAGAAGAAGCTGAAAGGCTGATTTCTGAAGGAATATATGAGATAAACGTCATAGCACAGGATCTTGGTGCATATGGCCTGGACCTTTATGGAAAGAGCCGCTTTGTAGAGCTTATGGACAGGCTTTCATCCCTCAGCGGTGATTTTGTCCTGAGAATGCTGTATATCCATCCGGATACATTTCCTCTCGACCTGATAGATCTTGCAAGGCAGAGATCCAGGATCCTTCCTTATTTTGATATCCCATTCCAGCATTCAAGCGTTAAGATCCTCCGTTCAATGGGAAGGACTGGTGATACGGAAAAGTATCTTGCTCTGGTGAATAAGATCAGGTCAGCAATTCCTGAAGCTGTGATCAGGACAACCATAATGCTAGGTTATCCTGGCGAGGATGATGGGACATTTGCCGAGGTGAAGGATTTTATCAGGAGGGCTGAATTTGACTGGATGGGCTCTTTCACCTATTCAAGGGAAGAGGATACTCCGGCATATAAGCTGAGAAATAAGAAAGATCACGATAAGGCACATAAGGAAGCTCTTAAATACCAGAAGGAACTCATGGCTATCCAGGAGGAGATAAGCCAGAAGAGGATGGCACGCTTTGTTGGAAAAGTGGAAAGGGCGATAATCGAGGAGAAGATAGAAGGGGAGGATCTCTATTTTGGAAGGATCTATGCTGAGGCTGCAGATGTCGATGGCCTGACTGTGATCTCTGCCGGGGCTCTGAAGCCTGGAGATGTCGTGGATGTCAAGATTGTGAAATCGATGGGATTCGATCTGGATGCGGTGGCACTGTGAACTATCTAGAGACCTTGAATGAAGATCAGAAAGAGGCTGTGCTGGAAAGGGATCATAATCTCCTGATCCTAGCCTGTGCCGGAAGCGGAAAAACCCGTACGATAACTGCCAAGATTGCATATTACATAGAGAATGGGTTTCTAAAGCCTTATGAAATCCTTGCTGTCACATTTACGAATAAGGCCGCAGCCGAGATGAGGTCAAGGCTTGGCCTCATGCTTTCCGGCTATGATCTTGATGGAATGGAGATACGCACATTCCACTCTTTTGGAGCATGGCTTCTGAGGCGCAACAGCGCTAAGGCAGGGCTCAGCGATAATTTCTCAATATATGATGATTCAGATTCTCAGGCACTGCTTGCAAAAGCATGCCCGGAGATCGATAAGAAGGATCTCAGAGCAGTATACAGTGCGGTAAGCAGGGCAAAGGACAGGGGAATAATGCCAGGCAAGGCTGAAGGGTTTGCTAAGGACATTCCAGATTTTCCACTCCTTTATTCAAAATATGAAAGATCCCTTCAGGGAACTGGGAACTGTGATTTTGCAGACCTTATCCTGAAACCTGTAATCCTGCTTAACCGGTTTGATGATATCAGGGAGCGTTACCAGAGGAGATTCAAGCTCATACTTGTTGATGAATACCAGGATTCAAATAAGATGCAGTTTGAGCTGCTGAGCCTGATCAGCAGCAGAAACAGCCAGCTGGTGGTAGTAGGGGATGATGACCAGTCAATCTATTCATTCAGGGGTGCTGAGATTGAGAACATACTGACATTCAATAAGGCATTCATGAATGTAAAGGAGATAAAGCTTGAGAAAAACTACAGGTCAACAAGCGAGATACTCAGCATCGCGGCTTCTATCATAAGGAATAACAAGGCAAGGCATGCAAAGGACATCATAAGCTATGATGGGCATCACGGGAAAAAACCTGAGCTGATATCCAATATGGATGGGCGAATGGAAGCTGAGAACATCCTGATGAAAATCAGGCGGATAAATGACTATGACCATACTGCCGTAATTTACAGGACAAATGCGCAGTCACTGGAGTTTGAACGCCTTTTCGGGGTGAACAAGATACCATACCGCCTTGTCGGAGCGCTTAAGTTCTATGAAAGGGAGGAAATAAAGGACTCCCTCGCGATCCTCAGGCTGCTTGTAAATCCGTATGATACGGTAAATTTCAGGCGAATTATCAACAAGCCTGCCAGGAGCATTGGAGAAAAGAGCGTGGACAGAATCCTTGCAGATGGGGATTCTGTGAATACCATAGAAGCTTTAAGGGAGTTTGAGAAGACAGCAGCAGCTAAGGCAAAGAATGGGGCAAAAGAGTTCCTGAATGCCTATGATGAGGCCATTTTCAACCTTGAAAACGGCATGGCTTTAGATGATTTGCTGAAAAACTCACTCGATTCTTTTGGCCTTGCCAGATATTATGATGATGAGAAAGATGAGAGCATCAGGCAAAGCAGGAATGAGAACCTGAGTGCATTTGCAAACACTCTTGCGGAGTACCCATCGGGCAGGGAAAGCCTTCAGGATTTCCTGGAAAACATCACCCTGGACAACTCAACCCTGGGAGGAAAAGGGAATGATGACCGCCCTGGTGTGACCCTCATTACAATGCACAATACGAAAGGCCTTGAATTTGATTATGTTTTTGTTGCCGGACTTGAAGATGAGCTGATACCAGGAAGCAGGAGCAGCCAGAGTGAAAAGGGGATAGAGGAAGAAAGAAGGCTCTTTTACGTGGCAGTGACCAGGGCCAGGAAAGAACTTTACCTCTCTTATGCCAGTCAGCGTGCCATGTGGGGCAGGATGGATTACAGGAAACCTTCAAGATACCTGGATGAAATTCCACCGGAGCTTTATGCAGGAACAGTTTACAGGAGAAGTGCAAATCCATTCGATTTTGTCGGATCCAAAGTTGGCTTCAGCAGAAAGCGCGGCTTTGAAAACAAGCCTTCATGGGCAATGAATATTGATATCAAGGCAAGAAAGGCAGAGCCAAAGGGGGAAATACCTGATTTCTCTCTTTATGATGTGGTTTCCAGCCCGACATATGGGAAGGGAACAATAACAGATATTAAAGCAGGGGAGAAAGGGCATCGCCTGCTTACTATCCGGTTTGACATCCTGGGGGAAGTCAAGCTTAATGAGGGGACTGCAAACCTGTCTGTTGTATCAACGGGAAATGAAGGGCCTTCAATGGTGAAAGCATCCTTCAATGAAGGAGATAGGGTAAAAAGCCCTGCCTACGGCGCTGGAACAATAAGTTCGATAGTGGAGATTAACGGGAAAAGAGTTCTTAAGGTGAAATTTGATTCCGGGAAGGAGATCAAGCTTATGGAAGGATACTCCAAGCTTGATAAGGCATAGCAGGGCCTCTGTCAGCCAGTTCCCTGCTTTCCTGCTCACCATTTATTGTAAACTTTCTCTGCAAAGCCGAACTTGTCCCTTACTTCTATTTTCTCTCCGCTATCCAGGATGAAATAGCCGCTGTAGGTGCCGAATACCTGATCCTGGAAGCTCTTTATCAGCTTGTAGTCCTGATGGTCTTTCCTGTTCACAGCCGGATGCATTTCTAGAAACAGCCTGCCGTTTTTCTCTTTAAAGCGCCATACCCCTCTTTCAAGGTCTTCAGGGACCGATATCTCAACATCCTCAAGCTTATTCACGACATTATCGTATATGACCGCATTCTCACTGGCTGGACTCCTGTCCGTAAAGCCTCCTCCTAGGTTTATCAGGTAACGCTCATCCATGAGGGCTGCCCATATCCAGGTGGAAGACCTGAGCCATATGCCGCGTCCCCAGTCAAGAAGCGCGTAAGCATCATTGATCTCATATTTCTCAAGATCGAACCAGATAACTCCTTCTGCCCTCATTGGCCCTCTTTTTTCGTTGTAATAGAATTTCTTACGGTCCTCTTTCCAGCTGGTGCATATGTTCATGCTTTCCGCCTCATCGTCGTATATTGTCAGATCTGCGATGATTCCCTGCTTTTTCCCTGGAATTGAGAGTTTTGGGCAGTTTGCTATAATATGCCTTTTCCTGCCTTTCTTTACGGCAGTTGCAGCAATATCCTCATTTGCATATGTGAAGCTGTAATCATCGTCAGGAGATTCAGCCAGTCCCATCCTGTTTTTTGTGAAGAATTTTATTGCTGACTGCTGAGAATATTCCTTCAGGTTCCTCTCCACAAAAGAAAGGGAGATGAGCGAGAACAGGCCAAGATCAGAGAAAGTGACATTCAGTGCAAAATCCCCATCCCTGCTGATTATCTGGTAATAGTCCCATTCCTTGATCCTGAATGAATGAGTTCCCAGCTCTTTCCTCCTGTATTGCCAGTATGGTTTTCTTCCCCATCCCTCTGCTTCCAGCTGCTTCATGCTGCCAAGAAGCCTTGTCCTTCCTGTTATTTCTTTTTCCATGTGTTCATTATAAAAGAAAAGGGAGGCTTTTGTTGCCTCCCTAGGATGTATTTTTCTTAAGACAATTGTTTTTGCTCAGTTAGATCCGTTTGCGAGAACGCGTGAGAAGAATACGGATGCAAAGTTATCTTCAAATGTAGGATCCATGAAGATCGCATTCTGAAGATCTGTTGTTGCCATCTGAGGCCTGAAGTAGTCATACATGGTCTCAATATATGTGCTTGATGATGCACTTGTCTCAGTACTTCCAATTCTTGTAAACAGCCTGCTTCCATTTGTGAGTGTCTCTGCTGGCAGCACATCACCTTCCTCTCCGCCATACAGGCTGTTCATGTAGTTCGTATTGAAGTATGTTGCACTGTACAGGTTCTGCCCAGGATCTGTCATCTGGAATGTTGAGAAGAGCGGGAAGCTGTTCGGATTTGCAGTTGTGGATGCAACCGTCACAACCTCAAGTCCCATTGCATCTGCTGCATCAAAGAAATTCTCTCCGCTGTCAAGCCTTGCCTGGAATTCTGCACTCTTTTCGTCTAGGAATGCATTCATCATATCTGTCTCATTGGCTGCGATATATGACCTGATCTGGTCTATCTCCTCATCAGTCGGAGCATCTGTCATGAATGGGGCAGAAAGTATTTCATAGATTGTATAGCCTCCGTAAGTCTGAAGAGGTCCTACAATATCTCCTTCAGCACCATTGAATACTGTATCTGCATCTGCTGCAGTAACGAGCTCATTTCCAAGTGCATAGTAAGCAACATTTCCTCTCTCTCCGTCTGCAGTGGAAGAGGAAGCTGCTGCCTCATCAAGAACTGTCGTGCTTCCGCTGTTTATATTTGCAAGTGCTGTGTTTGCCTCATCCTCTGTAGCATATGTAACGCTGTTGAGGCTTACCTGCCTGAATGGCTCAGGATTGGATAATGCATAGTTTATTGCATCTTCCCTTGGATATAGAGAAGAGTCCACCACGACATAGTCAAATGTCCTTCCCTGGGAATTCAGGTCCTGCACCAGTGAGACTTCAGCATCTGGAGCGTGCACGCTGGCAATATCCCTTATAACCATATCTGAAGGTACGGACTTTTCTGCAAATGCGCGGAACATATCCTTTTCGTAGTTTGTGGCATTGTTGTAGAGATCTGCGTCAAATACGCCATCGCCATTGCTGTAGAAACCTGAGTTTACGATTGCCCTGTCAACGTTGTTGTCTGTTGCAACGATTCCTGCTTCAGAGGCCATATCATTCAGTGCAACAGTTGCAGCAGTGGAAAGGAATGCCTGATTGAAGATTGAATACATTCCCTGCAGTGTGTTTGCCTGGCTCCCATACTGTGCGGAGGCAAAAGATGCCTGTGTCTGGAAGTACTGGTCTGTATAGGAAATGTCTTTTCCCCTGATTGATCCGAATACGATATCATTATTGCCTGCCAGGAAAGTTGTAGGCAGGATGAATGTGATTGAAATAAGGATGAGTACAACAACTCCGATAATCCAACCAATAGATTTCTTGTTCTTTGGTTTCTTCGGCTTTTCAAAAGCTATTGTCTTGTTATCATCTGAACTCATTTTTCTGTTGTCCTTTTGATTAATGAATTGCTGAGAAACAGCTTTAGTAAAGTTATCATTATTGAGAGATATCTGTCAATTTCCAGCACCGAAGGAATCCTTATATGGTGCATAAAAAGGCAGGATCAGCCGACTCCGAGGTCTGTATTTTCAATCAGCAGCTCTGCTTTGCTGCTCTTTTCAAGCATTTTCCTTATATCATGCCTTACAAAATATGCGAGATCTTCATCGACTTCAGCAGGTGTTGAATTCGGACAGAACAGGTTCAGTGAATAATACTCAAAAAAGCGTTCAGCGAGCTCTATATCCCTTAATATGTCCTCCCGGCTCTGTCCCTTTACTCCGCAGAGTAGGCATATGCCGTTAAAGTGCTTTGCTATTTCCTCTGCTGACGTTTCCATGCCTATTCCCTTATGCCATAGTTTTTCCCTTACATAGGCATTGAACGTCTCAACTCCGCATCTGAACTTGACCTCTGTGCCAGGAAAAAGCGATCTGAATTCTTCAAGCTTTCCATGGTACATCCAATGGCATTCAAACCATAGTGTCCTTATTCCCTTCTGCCTGACTGTATGCTGGATCAGCTTCAGCGTATCCTTATCAAGCTCAAAGCATGAGCCGGAATTTATTATATCCAGCACTCCATGGATTCCGCTTACCTTTTCCAGTACTGGCTTGTTGATTGCAAAGGGATCATCTGATACATCAGAGTGGTAATCGCAGAATGAGCATTTCCTCCATCTGCATCCATTTCCCTGCAGAAGGATGAATTCCCGTTTAAGCCCTTTATCTATTATGCTGTAGCGTTCCATATGTTTTCCTCAGATAGCTTACGCCTAAATATGCCAGCGGTGTTCCGAGGCATGCTTCAATCAGTGCCTTTGCAAGGTACTGCACCCAGATCATGGATAGAATATCCCTGAAAGGTACGGTTCCCAAGAATGCCAGAAGCACGAATAGGACAGTGTCGAAGATATATGCGATAAGCGATGATCCGATCGTCCTTATGAAAAGCATTTTCCCGTTTTTCTGCCTTTCCTTGATCTTCACAAGCACTTTAGCATTCACCAGCTCTCCGGAAAGGAATGCAAGAAGTGATGAGAATACGATGCGCGGAACATATGAGAAAATAGCCTCAAATGACCTTTGTGTCTCTTCCATATACTCTGGGTATGGAAGGATTATTGCGATACTTGTGAATGCGATGAATGCTATATTGCATACGAATGTCAGGATGATGACTTTCTTTGCCGTCCTGTATCCATATACTTCTGCCAGGATATCTCCAAGCATGTACGCAAAAGGGAATGTTATCGTTCCTGAATCAAAGAGGGAGAGCCCTCCTACATTGATGATCTTGACTGCTAAAACATTTGATGTGATGTAGAGCATTACCAGAAGGCCTGATATGGCACAAAGCGGGCCAAAGTCTTCCTTCCGGTTTTTTAAAGGGTTTTCCGGTACCTTGTTCATAAGACAAATTTTATAGAGAAAAATTCAATTCTTTGCAATAGTAATTCTGCGATAATCGCTTACATAAGCGATATGCACTCTTTTGCGCTGAATGTAATTCCAAGACCGCTGTAGTTTCCTTTATCCAGTTCATCTCTTTTGAAATAGAAGTATTCTATGATATCAGCTTGCTTTTTTGCATTATTCTCTACGCATCCGATTTTATTGTTTTCAAGTGTTGGCTTTATGTTCTAAAAAGGGTAGAGCTGATCAGAGATTACCGCATAGCGCTTTAGATATATTGATTCCATAACGCTGTTTGCACCTGCCTTTCCCATTGTGATATCTGAAGAAAGGAAGTACTGATGTATGTTGTCTACGAAACTTGGAGTTATAACTTTAATATGGTTTGTCTTTCTTAATATTTTTTTAGTTCTCTTTCTGTCTTTCTTCTCATACGGCCTAAGAGGATGAAAGTTACATCAAGCCCTTTTTTATCGACCTCTTTCAAGACGTTTAACCTCGTTATTCCCTCTCCACCTAAGGAAAACGCTATCATAAAGCCATCCTCATCAAGTCCTAAGTCTCTTCTTTCATCTTTTTTACTTCTCTTTACCGCATTCTCCATTTTGTATTGAAGTGGAAATGGACAGAGTTTTACTTTATCCTTATTCCATGCCGCGTTTTATCGCCTCTGCAGTTCCGACAGGGGATGCTAGGCACATCATTTCTAGTTTGTTTGTCACTCTGATTCTCTGCGTAGAGACAGCATCTGCGGCATATTGGAATACAGGTATATTCTTTCCTATCATCTCAATTGCGAATGCAAGGGAGAGTCCTGTAATGAAATTCGTTGAGATAAAGAGATCTATTTTTTCTTTTTCAACAAATTCTTTGAAATATTCCATATGTTTTTTATTGTCGAGTACTTTCTCAAGCATAAAGCGGTTCAGGCTGTTGTATATTAGAGGAAAGAGAAATCTTTCAAGACGTAGAAACTTAAGCGCCATTCTCCATCCGTCTTCTATGAATATCTTCTGATTCATTGAAGCGTCGATTTCAAATAGATTTACTAACCACGACTCTCCCATATTCAGATCTAAATACGCATCTGAAAGTGCTTTAGCAGGAATGTAGTGTCCTTTGCCCGTATCGATATAAATAAAAGCCGTTTTTATAAATTATTTTATATGAATCTGGGAAAAAATAAAAAATCTCTTTTTCTTAAAATCAGATTGTTCTACTATTTTTCTTATGGTTATTGGTGAATTCAGTGAATCTTATCCTCCATTGAAGGATGGTGTATCAACGATAGTATATGGTTATGTAAAAGGTCTTAGGTCAGAAGGCGAAGATGTTTATGCTGTTGTGTCAGGAGAAAAAGAGGCAATCTCTTATGATAGAGAACATAAGGATGATAAAGTCCTAAGAAGTATAATGCATGTGATAAAGATAATTTCACCATATGGTTATACGAAAATAAAAAAAGAGGTGAAGGAAAAGGTTAATGAAATACCTTTTGACATCGTACACGCACACTCTCCGTTCATGCTTGGCCGCTATGCGGTAAAAACAGCAAGAAAGAAGAAAATACCGTGTGTTATGACGTTCCACTCAAAATATAGGGATGATATAAAAAGGGTTGCAAAAAGCGATTTTATTACGAACCTTGTTTTAAAATATGTTGTTAGAAGTTTTAACCTGTCCGATTACGTCTTTGCAGTTAATAAAATGAGTGCAGATGTTTTAAGAAGTTATGGCTATAAAGGAAATGTTGAAGTATTGAGTAATTTTACTGAATTCAAGACGCCATTAGTGGGAGAGCTTGCATCTTTAAAAAGAGAAGGAAGTGCAATTTTAGGGCTTAATGATGCTGATAAGGTTCTCCTATTCGTAGGACAGCTTAGAGATGAGAAGAATTTCCCTCTTGTTTTGCAGTCTTTGAAGATACTTAAAAAAGAGAAGGCAATGAGTACTTTAAAACTAGTTGCAGTTGGCAAAGGTCCTGATGAGAAAAAGTATAAAGAAAAAGTAAAAGAGTACGACTTGGAAAAGGATGTTATCTTCACTGGTCGCATTGACGATAGAGATTTACTTAAGAAAATTTATGCTGCATCCGATCTTTTAACTTTCCCTTCCCTTTATGATACGTTCTCTCTTGTGAAGATTGAAGCCGCATGCTTCTCTGTTCCTTCTCTTCTTCTTAGGGGAGCAACGTGCACAGACGGAACACGTGAGAACATCAATGCATTTTATAGTGAAAATGATCCTGAGACATATTCAGCGAGCATTAGAAAAATTATTGAAAATGAAGATATGAGAAGCCTTGTAGGGGAGAATGCGAAAAGAGATCTTTATTTTTCAAGAGAAGATGCAGTAAAAGAACTTCTGCTAAAATACAAGGAGATTATCTACTCTTATAAAGAGAAGTGAATTATTGCAAGGATTTTATCCTTTGTATTATAGTGTGCCGTGAGGAAATATTATGAGAAGTGCTATTAAAAACGGCATATTGATAAATGAGGAAGATGCGACTCTTCCTGTTACTTCTAGAAGCATGCAGTATGCATATTCTGTATATGAGGCTTTAAAGCTTAAGAACGGCGAGTTCGTGCATCTTGAAGAGCATTATGAGAGACTAAAAGAGTCTGCTCGTGGCATTAATATAGAGCTTAAGTACTCTTTTGATGATATTAAGAGATACCTGAATATGTTAAAAGAGAAGGACGGCCTTTACAATGAGACGTTCAGGATATTATTAGTTGGAAAAGAGAACAGCCTTTTCATAACTCATAATGAGACAAAGAGCTATCCTGACTCATATTATAGCGAAGGTGTTGATGTGACTACCTATCATGGGGAGCGCTTTCTTCCTAATTACAAAACAAGCAATCTGCTTTTATCTTATCTAGCTCTTGAGGATGCAGAGAATAAGGGGGCGTTCGAAGCTCTTTTAATTAACAGAGACGGATATGTTACAGAAGGGACAAGAAGCAATTTCTATGCTTTAAAAGGCAATAAACTCTATACTGCTCCTGACAAGGACGTTCTTCTAGGGGTGACGAGGATCGGGGTAATAGAGGCTGCAAAAAGCATGAATCTTGAGATCGCATACGATGCAATAAAAGCTGAGGATCTGTTTTCTTTTGATTCGCTTTTCATCTCCTCAACGAGCATGAAGGCAATGCCTATAAGAAGCGTTGATGGAATGCCTGTGAAAAGGGTGATGAATACCATGGTTCTCCGCTTCTCTGACTATGTGGGAAAGTGGGAATAGACAGAGAGGGGCTAATCCATTACTCTTTTTTAGTTTGATTTGAATTTCGTTTTAAGGGATATATATGGATTTTAATGATTTATGGCTCTCTAAAGAGAGTATGGATGCTATTAACAAGCATGGCTTTTCAAAGCCGACTGAAGTGCAGGAGAAGGTGCTTCCCGTCTCCCTTTCCGGCCGTGATGTGATGGTGCAGTCCAAGACTGGCTCGGGAAAGACACTCGTTTTTCTGCTTACAATATTTGAGCAGTACCTGAAAAACAGGGACAGCAAGGCCCTGATCGTTGCTCCTACAAGGGAACTTGCCGTACAGATTGAAGAGGATGCAAAAAGCTTTTCTGAGTTCATTGAAGGCTATAGGATCGGATGTTTTTATGGCGGAGTCGGATACTCCAGGCAGCTGGAGGAGGTTGAAGAGGGGATAAACCTTGCAGTGGGAACCCCTGGAAGGCTTATAGACTTCCTCAAAAGCGGAAAGATCAACTTCAAGGATTTTTCCATTGTAGTCCTTGATGAGGCTGACAGGATGTTTGATATGGGATTCTATCCGGATATCGAGAGAATGTTCAGGAGCATGAGGCCAAGCCAGGAGAGGCAGACAATGCTCTTTTCCGCAACTCTGTCCGTAAAGGTGAGGAATCTTGCATGGGCATTCATGAACGATCCTGCAGAAGTAGAGGTAAGGCCGGAAGAGGTTACAGTAAAGGAGATAACGCAGGAGCTTTTCCATGTAACGAGCAGTGAGAAGTTTTCCCTTCTGCTGTCGCTTCTGAAAAAGATAGGTCCGGAAAGCGCAATCATATTCACGAACACTAAGGATGCTGCAGTTGAGGTTGCTTCAAGGCTCAAGATCAATGGATATAAGGCTGCATTCCTGATGGGGGATATGGCACAGAGCAGGAGGCTTGAAACACTTGAGCGCTTCAAGGCTGGAAAGCTTACAATACTTGTTGCAACAGATGTAGCTGCCCGCGGCCTTCAGATTGATGACCTTGAGCTCGTTGTGAACTATGACATTCCAGAGGACTATGAGAACTATGTGCACCGTATCGGCAGGACTGCAAGGGCAGGAAAAAGCGGAAAGGCAGTCACTTTAGCCGATGAAGAGTACATATATGGCCTGGAGCCCATAGAAGAGTACATCCATATGAAGATACCAGTACTGTGGCCTGATGAATGTGGCCTGGAAGAGGTTGAGGATAAGAGCAAGGGGCTGAAAATCAGGAAGGATGGAAGAAGGCCATCGGATACAAGAAAGAATAAGGTTGAAAGGAAAAAGACTGAGAAAAAGCCGAATAGGAAGCAAAAGCCACAGATCCAGAAGAAAAAGAATGTTCCCCTCAAGAAAGAGGCCAGCATGGAAGATATCCTGAAGAAGGAGATAGAGGGAAAGAATGTGAGGAAGGTCAGCCTTTCTGATGTGAAGGCTGAGGAGAAGAAGGGATTATTCTCATTCTTTAAGAGGTTGTTCGCAAAATGAGCCTTTTCAAGCGTTTTGCATCATACTATAAGCCATATAAGTGGCTTTTTGCCCTTGATATGGGCTCTGCAGCAATTGCATCCATCCTGTCTGTGGTATTCCCTTCCCTTACAAGATATCTGCTGAATACTGCGATTCCTGAAGGGAATATCAGGCTGATGATGATAATCTTTGGTGCGATGCTTGCTGTCTACCTTGTGCAGCTGCTGACTACGTGGATCCGCATAAAATGGGGCCATATCCTGGGAGTCTGGATCGAGAATGATATGAGAAGGGATATATTCTCCCATCTTCAGCTTCTTTCATTTTCCTATTATGACAAGACAAAGACTGGAACACTGATGAGCCGCATCACCAATGATCTTTTCAATATAGCTGAAGTTGCGCATCACTGCCCTGAGGATTTCCTCATATCCATACTGACCATAATCGCAGCATATGTGGCAATGTTCTCATTCTCTGCTCCACTGGCGCTTATAACGCTGATTCCGCTTCCTGTAATGCTTGTCTATGGCATCATATTCAATGGAAGGCTCAAAAAGAAGAACAGGGCTGTAAGGCGTACTGTTGCTGATATAGCAGTCGATGTTGAGAATTCAATCCAGGGAATAAGGGAAGTGAAAGGCTACAGCCAGGAGAGATTCCAGGAAAAGAAATTCGATAAGTCCAACAGCCGGCTGAAAGAGACCAGGGAAAAGTATTACGGGGTGATGGCTGCATACCAGAGTGGCATCAGCTTCATGAGGGAGATGTACTATTTCATAACCGTAGCAGGCGGTGCAGTGCTCATAAGCATGGGAGTTGTGAGCGTTGCCGATCTTCTCTCTTTCATACTCTTTGTCTCCGTCGTGCTTCCTCCGATCGACCGCCTTATAAACTTCACTGAACAGTTTTCACAGGGGATAGCCTCATTTGAGAGGTTTGCCGAGATCATGGAAACAGAACCTGAGATAAAGGATAGGGAAGGGGCAATGGCCCTGAAGGTGACAGATGGAGCTATCAGGTTCAATAATGTCAACTTCTCATACAGCAAGGATGGCAAGAGCCGTACAATAAAGGATCTGAACCTTGATATCCCGGGAGGAAAGCATGTTGCACTCGTTGGAGAGTCCGGTGCAGGAAAGAGTACAATTGCCAGCCTGATTGCGCGTTTCTATGAGCTTGATGGCGGATCAATCACAATTGATGGCATGGATATTTCCAAAGTAACGCAGAAAAGCCTTCATGATAACATCGGGTTTGTCCGCCAGGATGTCTTCCTTTTTGATGCATCAATAAGGGAGAATCTCAGGTATGGAAAGAGCGATGCAACTGATGAGGAACTCTATCTTGCACTGAAGAAAGCGAATCTCCTTGATTTCGTGAAATCACTTCCTTCTGGCTTGGATACTGAAGTCGGAGAAAGGGGAACAAGGCTTTCGGGAGGGCAGAAACAGAGGCTTTCAATTGCCCGCTGCTTCCTTAAGAATCCCCCGATCATTGTTTTTGATGAGGCAACAAGCAGCCTTGACACAGAGAGTGAGGCCCTGATCGAAGAGGCATTCAAGAGTCTCAGGAATGGGCGCACATCAATCACAATTGCACACAGGTTATCAACCGTAATCGATAGTGATATAATATTTGTCATTGATGATGGAGTCCTTAAGGAAGAGGGAGACCATAAGAGCCTGATGGAAAAAGGCGGAATATATGCACGCCTTTACAGGAAAGGGGGAAAAAATGAAGAAATTTAAAATCATAGTGTCTATCGCAATATGCATTCCAGTTTTTGTTCCGACCGTTATTCTGGCGATGCTGTCTGAGATTTTCTTCCTCCTCCATCTTAAGAAAGCTGGACGGGCATGGCTTTATTTCTGGCTCTCAATCACAATATGGTGGATCTGGATTTCCTTCAATGTGAAGTTCACCGTAAAGGGCCGGGAGAACCTGCCTGAAAAGGGAACAAAGGTGTGCTATGTTGCAAACCACCAGTCCATGATGGATATCCCCGCTCTCTTTGGTGCAGGGCTTTGGGGCGGAATAATAGCAAAAATCGAGCTGAGGAAAGTGCCTGGCCTCAATATCATAATGAAAGAGCTTGGATGTGTGTTTATTGACAGGAAAGATATCAGGCAGTCCCTTAAAGCCATATTGAAAGGTGTGGACAATCTCAATGGAGGGCTGCCAATGGCGATCTATCCGGAGGGAACCAGAAGCAGGAATGGAGAGATTGCTGAGTTCAAGGCCGGAGCGCTGAAGATGGCTACAAAGGCAAAAGCAGTGATCGTACCAGTTGCGATACAGAATACAAGGGTGCTTTTAGAGGATGCTTTCACATTCCGCAGGATTCCTGTATATGTAAGCATACTTCCTCCAATAGATACATCGCTTCTTGGCGAAGAGGAGATGAAGAACATTTGTGCAACCGTTGAGGACGGAATCAGGGCTGAGTATTCAAAACTTCCAGCTTATAAGAAGAAATGATTGAGATAAATATTTCCAGTTTTGCATATAAAGGGGAAGAAAGTCTTTTTTCTTCCCTTTCTTTGAAAATGGAGAAAGGGGAAAGGATACTGATCCTCTCTGAGCCGGGATCAGGCAAGACCAGTCTTGCACGCCTTCTTACTGGCAGTGCGGAGAAATACTGTTATGCAAGCAGGAAGGGAACATTTTTCTTTGATTCCATAGATCTGTTTTCTCTTGACGTTAACAGGAGGAAAGACTATGTGGCAAGATCCAGCCAGAATACGGATGAGGCTATCCTGATGCCGACTGTGGCAGATGAAATTGCTTTTCCCCTTGAGCAGAAGGGGATATGCAAGGCTGAGATGGACAGGATCATAGAATCCTTACTGGAGAAATACGACCTGAAGAAATATGAGTTTGCAGAAACAGGGGAACTCTCCGGCGGTGAAAAGCGCAGGCTTAATCTTGCAACCCTTGATGCAGTTGGTCCAAGGCTCTTCATCTATGATGAGGCCTTTGATGAGCTTTCCGCATCATGGAGGAAAAAGCTGCTTGGCATAATGCGTGAAAAGGAGTATTCGATCACGCTCGGCTCCCATTACCTGAAAGAATATGCAGATGCCTTTACATCAGTCTATGAACTCAGGAATAAGACGCTTGTCCCGTATGAGGAAAAGGAGATATCCTTCTCTTTCCCTGAAACTGTAACGGAGAGGAGGGGAACTCTTGAGGTTAAGGGCATTCAATACACACAGAAGCACAGGTCCTCGATTGATGAGAATCCTTTTGTCCTCAGTGCCGGTAATATGGAAATAAAGAGGGGAAAGGCTTATCTGCTGACTGGAGAAAACGGTGCGGGAAAGAGTACGCTGTCCAGAATCCTTGCTGGCTTGCTGGAAGAGGATAAGGGCATGATAGCCATTGATGGGAAGAAGGTGAATGCGAAGGAAAGGCGGCAGAAGATAGCATACCTCTTCCAGAATCCGTATAGCCAGCTGTACCTTCCAACGGTCAGGGATGAGCTGTTAAGTGTTGCCAGGGATGAAGATGAGGCTCTATCGGCTGCAGGCCTTTTTGGCCTTTGCATGGATGACTACACCCTTGAGCTGTCATATGGCAAAGCAAAGATGCTCCAGTCTGCCATCTTCTATATCCTCAACCGCCCATTTGCTGTCTTCGATGAGATAGACAGTGCAATCAGCTATGGCGATACGGAGAAAATACTCTCTCTCTACCTTGAGAGGGGAGCAGGGATATTAATGATCAGCCATGATGAGAGGATCATCTCATCATTTTCCGGCATGCATTATGTGGCCGATGGAGGGAAAGTTCATGAGCTTTAGTTCCTATATCTACAGAAAGAGTTTCTACCACAGGCTGGATCCGAGGGCGAAGCTTATATTCACTCTTCTCATCACACTGGCAATCCTTATGGAATCATCTGTGCTGAAAGCTTTCTGCTATGCTTTTCTTGCCATTCTCCTCTCCATTTCCGCAGTAGGAGTGAAAGAGAGTTTCCTGAATTTCAGGCGCATCTCACTGCTTGTTCTTTTCATCATCATCTTTTCACCCCTTCAGCAGAGGTCAGGAAAGGCTCTTGTCAGTATCGGATCATTCATGCTCCTGAGCATGGATGGGGCACTCTCTTCTTCCCTGATACTCTTCAAGTTCATAACAATCTCCTATATCTTTTCTCTCCTTCTGGAAACAGAGAGGCTTGAGAACATAATAGCAGCCCTCAGGTATTTCCGCCTTCCTTACAGCGTGAGCCTGACTGTATCTATGACTCTTTCTTTCATACCGACACTTGCAAACAGGTATGCAGAGATCAGGGATGCAATATCCCTCAGGATTGGAGATCAGAAAAGGAAGGAGTCACTGCTCGCAGTCCTCACTTCACTGATTGTCAGCGCAATAAAGCTTATTCCTGAGACTGCATCGGTCCTTGAGGAGCGTGGATTTTCTGGAAAATGCGAAACCTGCTACAGATCTCTTGAAATGAATGGTTTAATATTTACAGAGATGGTGTTAAGTGTCATAATCCCGTTATCCTTAATATTCGGGTGATCGTAATGGAAAAAAAGAAAAATGTATCACTGGCTCTGAGGATGAGCCTATTGGCAATAAGTACAGCTATCGTTGCTGTATTCACGATTGCAATAAGGGTGCCAACCCCTGTAGGGGGCTATGTAAGCCTGTGTGATGTGGCTGTCACTTTCATTTCTTATGCATTCGGTCCAGTTACTGGATTCATTGCTGGAGGCCTGGGAACAGCCGTCGCAGACCTTGCCGGCGGATTTGGACAGTGGGCAATCGTATCTTTTGTCGTACATGGCCTTGAGGGGCTTCTTATTTCCTTGATTGCCAGGAAAAACCCTGATAGTTTTATTTATAAGGTGATATCTGCATTAGCAGCCGTCGTGATAGTTGCCGGAGGGTATTTCCTGCTCACAGGAGCATTTCTTGTCGGCTTCTCTGCAGCACTTGCTGAAGTGCCTGCAAATATTGTGCAGGCAGCAGTCGGTGTGATAATCGGACTGCCGCTGTCCCTTGCAGTAAGGAAGGCATACAGGAAGCTTGATGATATCACCTTCTAGGGGGAGAGTATGCACGAAACGCTCGTTCAGATGTTTGACAGTGTAGTCAGCAGGCACGGGGATTATGTTGCCCAGCTAAGCAGGGAAGGGAACTCAAAGTTCAGGGAAATAACATACAGGCAGCTGCAGGACCGCATAAGGGCTTTTGCCCTTTCCCTGATGGACGTTGGGGTAAAGAGAGGTGATATCGTAGCCATTATCAGCGATAACAGGGCTGAATGGCTTGTTGCGGATATGGCAGTTTTATCCCTTGGAGCATCAGATGCACCGCGCGGACGCGATGCAATGGATTACGAGATTGAATATATCCTGAAGGAAACTGAGAGCCGCATAGCTTTTGCTGAGAACATCGATATGGCCAGGCGCATAAGAGCGCTGAAAGGTAATCTTCCAGCTTTGGAGACCATAATAATAATTGACGAGCGCGGCATAGAGGATAGGGACCCTCTGAGAAATGATGGACTTGTCTCTTTCCTCTTTTATTCTGAACTGCTGGAAAGTGGTATGGAGAGGCTGAAGCACAGTGAGGCCTGCGCCAGGATTGAAGAGGAGATTGCAAAAGGCAAAGGTGATGATACTGCAACAATTATCTTCACCAGCGGTACGACCGGGCGCCCAAAAGGTGTCATGATCAGCCATGACGGGATCATGTTCCAGCTTGATGGAATGATCCAGTACTATCCTAATATCAAGCCACAGATGGTATGGCTTGCTGTCCTTCCCGTATGGCATGCATTTGAGCGCATGATCAATTACCTTATTCTGAGGTACGAGAATATAATTGCCTATTCCAAGCCGATCGGAAAGATCATGCTTGTGGATATGGCGACTGTCAAGCCGCACTTCATGTGCTCGGTACCACGTATCTGGGAAACTGTTAAAGCTGGGGTAAACCAGGCGCTGAAGAACAAGAAGCCAATAGAGAGGAAGATGTTCAACTTCTTCCTCTCTGTCGGGAAAACCTGGAACAATGCGGCAGCAAAGGTCGAGGGAAGGGTTCCAGATTATACAAAGCGCAGCCGTACTCTGGACTGGCTTTCCGGCATAGTGCCGTATATTGCATTGCGCCCCATCTACAGCCTTGGGAAAAAAGTTGCTTTTTCCCAGGTTACGAACAAGCTTGGCCCTAATTTCAGCCTTGGAATCTCCGGCGGTGGCACAATGAGCAGGGATGTTGAGGAATTCTTCACTGCTATCGGAGTCAGGATCATAGATGGCTATGGCCTTACAGAGACGTCTCCCATGATAGCCGCCCAGAATGCGGAGCATAAGACCAAGGGATGCCTCGAAATACTGAAAGGCTCAGAGATCAAGATTGTAGGGGAGAGCGGAGAGACCCTTCCTCCTGGAAGGAAAGGAGTGCTCTATTTCAAGGGGCCACAGGTCATGAAAGGCTACTATAAGAACCAGGAAATGACTGATGCTATCATAGATAAGGACGGATTCATAAATACTGGAGACCTGGCAGTAATGACCTGCAGCGGCCTCTTTTCCATCAGGGGAAGGGAAAAGGATACCATCGTCCTTTCCGGCGGAGAGAACATAGAGCCTGTTCCAATTGAGAAAGCACTATCTGAGAGCGAGTACATAGAGACAGCCGTTGTTTTCGGGCAGGATAAGAAATTCCTTGCAGCACTTGTTGTTATTGATGTGAAAGCTGTGGAGACATACCTTAAGGACATGAACATCCCATATGTCAACAGGGAAAGCCTTGCCCAGAGTGATGAAGTAAAGGCCCTGATAAACAGGGAAATACAGAGTTTTGTGTCCTCGAAAAAGGGTTTTAAGCCGTTTGAACAGGTGAACAGGTTTTCAATTCTTACAAAAAGCTTCGAAGTCGGCAGGGAGCTTTCACTGAAGCAGGAGATCAAGAGAAAGGACATCGCTGAGCTTTACAGCGATGAGATTGAAAAGCTTTTTATTTAACTGTATAGTGACTATTTGGAGTTTTTTATGCAGGAAAATGCCAGAGCGGAACACTATAGGAAAATGACTGAAACCCCGGTAAGGAGGCTTGTGGTAAAACTCGCCATCCCTACCATAATCTCAATGCTTGTCTCAAGCATCTACAATATGGCCGATACATTTTTCGTCGCCCAGATCGGCACGAGTGCAGCAGGTGCTGTCGGCATAGTGTTTTCCGTTATGGCAATCATCCAGGCAATCGGGTTCACAATCGGAATGGGAGCTGGAAACATCGCATCCCGCCGCCTTGGCTCAAAGGAAGAGGATGAGGCAAACAGGTATGCTTCAACAGGATTCTTCTTCGGCTTTGCACTCTCTCTTCTCCTGCTTGTGTTCGGCTCCATATTCATAGATGACTTCATGCGCCTTCTTGGAGCGACAGAGACTATACTCCCATATGCAAGGGATTATGCGGTTTACATACTGCTTGCCTCTCCTGTAATGTGCCTTTCTTTCATAATGAATAACTATTTCCGGGCAGAGGGAAAGGCATTTTATGGCATGGTCGGAATCACAATAGGAGGGATACTCAACATTGCACTCGATCCGCTGTTTATCTTTGGCTTTGGCCTTGGAACGGCAGGAGCGGCCATTGCAACAGCCCTTTCCCAGTTCATTTCATTCATCATCCTCCTTTCTTTCTTCCTGAAAGGGAAGAGCAATCTGAAGATATCCATCAAATATGTCTCATTCAGGCCTGTCTATTACAGGAATATAGTATTCACAGGGCTTCCAACACTTGCCAGGCAGGGGCTTGCAAGCCTGGCAAGCATAGCACTTAATGTCATGGCTGCAAAGTATGGGGATGCAGCAGTAGCTGCAATGAGCATCGCGAACCGAATCACATTCTTCCTGTTTTCCTTCATGCTTGGCCTTGGACAGGGCTTCCAGCCGGTTGCAGCCTTCAATTACGGGGCAAAACGCTATGACAGGGTTCATGATGCGACCAAGTTCACAAGTGCCATCTCCACCTTTATGATGATAGTTGTTGCCATCGTGTGCTTTGCCTTTGCCCGTCCTCTGATAATGATGTTCAGGCGTGATGACCTGGAGGTTATTTCCATTGGGGTAGTGACACTCAGGGCTCAGTGCCTTGCCCTTACGCTGACAGGAATCACGACAGTGACCAACATGGCCCTGCAGTCCACAGGACAGGCAGGCAGGGCAACACTTCTTGCAATGTGCAGGCAGGGATTCTTCTTTATCCCGATTGTCCTGGCCCTTCCTCATTTCATAGGGCTGTGGGGAGTGGAAATAGCACAGAGCGTTGCTGATGTGCTTACTTTCCTTGTCAGCCTCTATTTCTATATCACTTACTTAAAGGAGCTGAAAGGCAAGAAGAATGCGCAGATTGCTGAAGAGCTTACTGCCAAGGCATAGGAGAGCCCTTTATGCATTCCGGTTTTGAAAATGGAAAAAAGCATCATGAGTGAAAGGAAAGCCCATCTTCTTGCACTTTTCACAATTGTTGTATGGGGCGTCACTTTCGTATCGACGAAAATCCTGCTTGAAACATTCTCTGCTACAGAGATTCTTTTCATGCGCTTTGCCCTGGCGTACCTTGTACTCATGCTTTTAAACCACAGAAGGACAAAGGATCTTGGGTGGAAGGCTGAGCTGCTGTTCCTTTCTGCAGGCATGAGCGGAATCTTCGGATACTATCTTCTTGAGAATATATCACTAAGCTATACAAGCGCTTCAAATACAGGGGTGATAGTGTCTTCTGCACCCCTTTTTACAGCTCTCTTTGCCCGGCTGGCAAGAGAAGACAGGAGCAGGCCGGGCTTGTTCTTCTATGCAGGGTTCGTTGTTGCTATGGCCGGCATTATCCTGATAAGCGTGAAGGGTGAGTTCACTGTAAACACAAAAGGTGATCTGCTTGCCCTGCTGGCATCTGCAGTATGGGGAGTATATGCAGTGCTTTCAAGGAAAATAGCAAAACTTGGGATCAATACAATTGAGGCAACGCGCAGGATCTTCTTTTATGGCATCATATTCATTTTTATCACGCTCATAGCCAGCGGCCCGGGAATAAGTGCAGATGATTTTTCTTTCGTGAATGTATTCAATATCCTTTTCCTTTCTGTACTGGCTTCTGCTATCTGTTTTGTTACCTGGAACAGTGCTGTCGGAACCCTTGGCTCAATTAAGACAAGCGTTTACATCTACCTCAATCCTGTTGTCACGATAATCTTTTCGTTCATTGTCCTTTCAGAGCCGCTTACCCTGCAGCTTGCAGCAGGATGCCTTCTGACTCTTGCCGGACTCTTTCTCAGCAGCAGGGGCTGAACACATTTTGAAACTTTGTTTCAATTTCATGTCGGAATCAGTCAAAAATTGTCATGGATAATTAGAGTTTTTGTAATATTATTGTTAAAGGTGGAGAGTGGTGGATGAAAATTGTAAAAGCTGAAGCAAGGAAAATCAGGTACACATCGGTAATGGTAAGGGATGGAGAAGGGCACAGCCATCCTGGAAAGCCGCATGAGGCTACGGAAGGGTTTTTCGCTGTAACATGTGATGATGGAACTACCGGATATGCAGTCGGTGGGAACATGAATGTCGATATATTGAACAGTGTTGTCGCTCCTGCCCTCATCGGGGAAGATCCGTTCATGCATGAGAGGATATGGCAGAGGATGAGAACCTGGCAGAGGCTGCACTCACTGTTTTCAGACAGGACGCTCTGTGCCCTGGATCTTGCACTCTGGGATATCTGCGGCAAGAAGTGCGGGGTTCCTGTATATAAGCTTCTTGGCGGTTACCGTGACAAGGTGCCGGCTTATGCATCGATTATGGTTGGAGATGATATCAAGGGGGGACTTGATACTCCTGAGGCTTATGCAGAGTTTGCAAAGCGCCTGGTTGCTCAGGGATATAAGGCTGTGAAACTGCATACATGGATGCCTCCTATCATCCCATATCCAGATCCTAAACTGGATGTGAAAGCATGCCAGGCAGTACGTGATGCTGTAGGTCCTGATATCGAACTGATGCTTGATCCTTACCATGATTACACCCGCGAGCAGGCACTTTATATTGCAGATGCACTGAAGGAGCTCAATTTCTTATGGATGGAAGAGCCGATGGATGAGCATTCAATGTCATCCTATAAGTGGCTGAGCGAGAATACAAAGCTCCCTATCTGCGGTCCAGAGACTGTAGAAGGGAAGAACAGGATGAGAGCTGAATGGATAAAGGCAGATGCCGTGGACATTGGACGCGCAGGCACTGAAGTCACCGGCGGCATTACCAGTGTCATGAAGAGCATCCATCTTTATGAATCATTCGGAATGAGCATAGAACTTCACGGAAATACTATTGGAAACCTTCACTGCCTTGGCGCAATGGGAATTGATGGAAAGTATTTTGAACGTGGACTTCTCCATCCGATGCTTGATTATGAAAAGCCAAAGCCATGGTTCAGGAAAATCTACGATCCGATGGATAAGGATGGCTATGTGAAGATTCCTGATGGACCTGGACTGGGGCTTGATTTTGATTTTGACTATATTAATGATAATCTAGTATAGATAACTAAAGGAGAGAACATGAAAAAGATAATTAGAAATGCGTTACTGATTCTTCTTGCATGCTTTATTCTTGTTTCATGCGGTGGAAAAGAGGAAGCAGCTGCAACAGAACCAGCTACGGATGAAAACGGCCTGATCCCTATTGAGATGTGGTATGGGGCTGCCGTAACAGAAGCTGGCCCTATCCCTTCAGACTGGGTAGGGTATGATATTATCCGTGATGAGCTTGGAATTGATCTTACTATCACGGCACTTCCTTCAAATGAAAGTGACCAGGATGTCAGGATCCAGGCAGCAGGCGCTGCAACCGCACTTCCTGATGTATTCTTCGTAAGCCGCCCTGTTCTGCAGAACCTTATCAACCAGGGGCTTGTCGCATCTATCGATGAAATTTATGACATGATGCCTAACAGGACTGCAAACTACCACGATGCAGCAGCAAGGAATTATACGACATTCGATGGAGAGAACTTCGGCATGGCAATCCCAAGCAGCGTAACTCCTATCGAAAGCCTCGTAATCAGGAAGGACTGGCTTGACAACCTCGGCCTTGAAATCCCGACAACACTTGATGAGCTGTATGATGTTATGTATGCATTCACATACAATGATCCTGACCAGAATGGCAGGGACGACACATGGGGCTATGGTGCATTTGTTGAAAGCGATACAACACTGAAGGGCTATCCAGGATCAAGGCTGTGGCCAATCATGGGAGCATTCGGAGTGACAGGACTCTGGACATTCAATGAAAGCGATCTCGGTCTTACAGTCTACAAGGATGGATTCTTCGATTTCGTGCAGTATTTCAGGAAAATGTGCAACGATGGAGTCATCGATCCTAACTGGCTTTCATACAGGAAGGATGATTTCCGTGCAGCATGGAAGCAGGGCAGGTTCGGAGTCATGTATGAGCAGTGGGCAGCACTTTCTGCAGAAAGCAACTATGCACCATTTGATACGAACTTCCCAAACGGCGAATGGGTCGTAATTGATCCTCCTGTAGGGACGAATGGCGAGCAGTCAATGGGATCTCTTGACAAGACATACAGGATCTATGCTGTAAGCCAGGATGCAAAGGATGCAGGAAAGCTTGAAGCCATTGCAAGGCTCTTTGAATGGATGGCATCTGACGAGGGATACTATCTGCTTGGTTATGGTGTTGAAGGTGTGAACTATGTTCGTGATGAGAATGGCAACCCATCCACAGAAGGGCTTGGTGACATGTCCTATACTGGACAGCGCGGACAGGTATACACACAGCTGAGGAACCTCGTATATACAAACAGCGCAGAAGAGACAAGGGTACGCTTCCCGGATTACACTGCAGAGACATCTGGAAAGGTTATCTCTCCAGTAGGTTACCTGGTGGAGATGGAAAAGAGACCTTGGACACTTGCAGTAGGATCAGGCATGATGCCAACTCCGAATGCTGACGTTTCCAGATACTACGAGCAGAGCATCGCTGAATTCCTGAACGGAACCAAGGAGCTTACAGAAGAGAACTGGCAGAACTTCCTGACTACATTTGAACGTGTAGGAGGAGCTGCATGGAATGAAGAAGGCATTGAATATGCCAGGGCAAATAACCTGGTGACAGCCGACTAATGATATTTTTTTATAGTGGTCAGCCTCAGCGCTGGCCATTATTATATGTGTTATGAAACTCTTAAGAACTGAAATATCCAATAAGAAAATAGAGGAAACACTGGATTTCTTCGACAATGAAGGGATCCAGATTCATAGTTTTTTGGCATCCTATAAGGATTCTCTTCTTTCTGAAGTGTATTATTCCCCATTCAGTGACAACACTATGCATAGGATGTATTCAATATCAAAAAGCATTACTGCCATACTTATCGGGATCCTTATCAAGCAGAAGAAGGTTTCTCTTGATGATGATATGACAAAGTTCTTTCCCCAGTACGACAGGAGCAAGGCAAGGTTTGCCACTGTCAGGGATCTGCTGATGATGAAAACCCCGTTCCTGAGTACAAGCTATAAGAGGGGAAGCAAGAATTCCAGGAACGTTTCAACTTACCAGGATGATTATGTAAAGGCATTCTTTACTGAAGTGATAGACAGAAGGTGTCCGCTCTTTTTCTCTTACGATACAGGAGCTTCCGTAGTTCTTGCCAGAATAGTGGAAATTGCAAGCGGCATGAGTTATGAGGATTTTCTCAGGACAGAGCTTTATAAGCCTCTTGGACTGAAGGTGCAGGGCGTTAAGGTCCTGAAGGACAGGAAAGGAAATCCCCAGGGGGGATCCGGACTTCTGATGAAGCCATATGACCTTCTCAAGATCATATACATGCTCAGCCTTGGCGGATGTGGCATAATCGATGATGATTTTGCTATCGAGGCAGTAAAGGCTCTTTCAGACAATACCATAACAGGGCTTGGCAATATGAAAGAGAGGCGAAGTGGGTATGGCTACCAGATCTGGAGGGTCAGGAATGATGCTTTTGCCTTTGTCGGGCTTGGCGGTCAGTATGCGGTTGCAGTCCCGGAAAAGGAACTGTGTTTTGCAGTTACCGCAGACACCATGATAAACGGAGCATATGCAGACATAATACTGAGGAAAGTGCTGGAGCTTGCTGACAGCATAGATCCAAAGGAATATGCAAAGAAAAAGAGCAGGAGCGTGGTAGCTCTGGAGAACCGGGTCATGCCAAAACCATTTTCCGGGATCTTTGACTGCATGCATAACCAGTTTGGCTTTGAAAGGATTGAAATAAAGTATAACGAGAGTATTGGCAGCATAGTCATTGAAGGAAACGGAAAGTCCGATGAGTATTCATTTGCGATGGGACGCAACAGGGTAGTGGGCTTTACAGAGAAAGCCTCCTCCCCAGCCCTTGGATCGGCTGCCATTACCAGAGATGGCATACTGATAGTATGGCTTCAGTTCATAGGTGAATGGCTTGGAGACATGACATTTGAGATAGCGGTTACGGATACTAGGCTTTCCATGAGGGTCAGGACGTATGGAGAGCTTACGTATGACGGACTTAACGGAGCATTGGATGCAAGGCGGATCCATTAGTCCTTGAGCCACAGTAGCCATTATGATACTATACATCTCTAGAATGATTTTAAGCCACAGCTGGCTAGGATGGAGTATATGAAAGAACCTCTTATAGAGGGCTGTATAAACTATATAAAATTTGGATACGATTTTGATGGAATTGATTTTCCTGAGAAAACAGAAGAGATATTCAGTTCTATTTTAGCTGAAGATACAACTGATGATGAGGCTGTTTCCTCATTTATAGAGAGCAGGGGACTGAATGTCAGGTACGAGGCATCTTTTGACGAGCTCGGGCGCTATCCGGGATCGAGATGCCTTGTAAACTATTTCAACCTCAAAGACAGGACTGAGTTGAAAAAGATTGAGATGTTCCTCTCTTCTGCGCGTATTGCCGGGCTTTTCGTAAAACCGATTGCTATGGGGTTTTCATTTGAATACCTGAAGGCAATACACAATAGGATATTCGGAGACATATATCCATCTGCAGGAATGATCAGGGTGAAGGATGATGGAAAGAGGAGTGAATACTGCAAGAGCATCTATATAGAGAAGATGGCTTCTGATATTTTCGATAAGCTCCGTGCTTCTAAGTATCTTACATCCTTTGATGATACCGACGATTTCATAAACGAGCTCGCATATTTCATGGGTGAAATGGAGGCTCTGCACCCTTTCATGGATGGGAACGGAAGGACTACCAGGTTTTTCTTCACTGATCTTGCACGTTCTGCTGGGTACGACATAATATGGAGTGCTACAGATCCTGACAGGTATCTGGAATCGAATATTGCAGCAATTGAAGGTGATTACCAGCCGTTGATCGATGTTCTTGAAGAAGCTGTAATCCCACGAAGCGAAGAGTGAAAAAAAGAACCCACCTCCAGAATCATAAGGTGGGCTCCATCTTGAGGAGGCAGAGGGATTATCCCTCTCCTTGGGGATTCGCCTTTGCTCTTTCTTTAGCAAAGGTAAAACAAGAACTTATTTAATCTAATTTAAGAGTAAGGCCTAAATGGCAATATGTCAAACAAAAGTTTTTGTAGAAGTGTGTAGTTGTCTTCATGTTTTGCCTAAAATAGCCGCCCGTGTTTTAAGCCGTAGCACTAGAGTTTTCCATGGAAAAATAAAACCATGCCTAAAGGTTAAAATAAATGATGTAAAGCCATCAGCTGTCAGTACATTGTGCCGTAATTTCTGGCTTTTTTCTGGCATTTAATGCAAATTTGAATTATCCCCGGTTTTTTTATAGAACAAATTATGCTTATCTTTGCTATAATTACTCTAGGAGTTTGATAATGGCACTATATATTGCAATACCTATTGTCATCATTGCTATCCACCTGATAGCAATAAAAAAGGAGTGGAGGGAAGTAAAGAGCGTCAGCAAAGTATTCCTCATACCATATATTTTCCTGGCATTCTCTGCCGTTACTGGATCTTTGAATATCCGTGTGCCGCATATGGGGCTGCTGATGGCGGTCATGGCGTTCTATACCCTTGGCGATCTGCTTCTTGAGTTCAATAAGCTCTTTACGTATGGCGGGCTTTCTTTTGCAATTGGCCATATCCTCTATTCAGCTTTCTTCCTGCTTGATGGCTACAGCATGGGACTGGGACTTATATTCATAGGAATCTGGGTGTTCATCTACATATTCCTGTTTGAGCCGGAGCTTAAATTCGCACGCCCAAATTCGACTAAATACCTTATCTATGCAGTTTTTGTCATGATACTTGGAGTAGCTGTGGGTGCTGCAGATTTTGGCAGCAACTGGTTTGCAAAGATCCTTGCTTTTGCAGGAACCCTTTCCTATGCATTTTCAGATGCACTGGTTATCATAAGGCAGTGCAGGGATGAAAGCAAGCAGGAGAAGACAGAGGACGATCTCCTGATAATGGTCACATACATAGGAGCAAATATCCTGCTTCTTGCAGGAATAACGCTGAGGTGCATGCTCGCCTAGAATCCAAGGTAGAACAGGTACAGGGCCAGAAGGAGTATCAAAACGCCAAGCAGAATGTTTGCAATGCGTGGAAGTGCTCCTTTTTTTATTTCCTTTATAATCCCTAAGGCAGAACCAACAGCGATGGAAAGAATGCTGTAGCCAATGCTGTAAAGAACCAGGAGAAAGAGGGAATAAGCTATTGTTCCGTCCAATGTGAGCATGAGCATCAGTGCTATCAGGACTGGCGTTGAACAGGGGGAAGAAAAGACGGATGAGAGTATGCCGGCAATGAATGCACCGGCAAATCCACGCTTTTTATTCTTGCTGATGAGATTTGTTGATGGCATGATATGGATTACTCCGAACATGTCGAGGCTAAGCAGGACCATGAGAACAGCCAGCACTATGTAATACCAGCTTCCTGCCTGGCTGAGCCGCCCTCCTATAATGCTTACAGCAAGACCTATTATGATGAAGGTTATGCTTGCTCCGATGGCATATGCCAAAGAATACTTGAATGCACTTTTTTTATCCTTTGCACCGCCGGATACGTACAGTATCACCAGGGGAAGGGATGAAAGTGAGCAGGGAAGGATGCTTGTCAGTGCCCCTGCTAATAAGGCCGCTGCCGGTGCGATGGCAGAGTGTGCCTCGATAACTGATGACAGGTTCTCCAGTATGGCTTCTATCATATCTCGGCTCCCATATCACGGAATATCATGTAAAGCTGGTCTTTTGTCAGTATGCCATAGTGCCCTGTAAGGACATGCTCCTCAGTATCCCGAAGAACATATTTGTTGAAACCTATCTTCCTGCTCACTTCCTCTGATGGGACATATGGCGTTCCATCACTGTTGAAGAAATACTGCACAGGCACTGCCATTGCCGGAAATCCCCCTGTAAGGGAACTGTCTTTCCATACATCAGCATAGCGTACGCTCACCTTTCCATATGTCTCATTATAGAATGCCTCAAGATCCGGTTTCATCTGGTTGCATGGTCCGCAGCTTGCAGATCCCATATCAAGGAGCAGAGGCAGTCCTGGCGCAAGGAATTCCTCCATGCTGAAAACCGTATACTCCAGAGGTATCCTCTCTTCTTCTGCAGTTTCATTTGTAATGGCAGATGATCCTGTATTTGCTCTCTTAATGAAGAAAGTCATGGCAATAAGGGCCACCACTATTGCGATAATCAGTATCCGTATTCCTTTTCTCATATTCCGAATTGTACCTTGCTGTTTCCCTCTTTTCTGTGCCAAAGTCACACAAAAAGCTCAGCTTCCTTCCTCTCTCCTGCCATCTGAGAAATCCTTTTCCTGACAGAATCAAGGGCTTCCCTGCCATATCCTCTTATTCCCATCGGACATATTGCGATACATCTTGCACATGCAATGCATCTATTTTCATCTGTCAGGTTGGGCCTCATCTCATCAATTGCATCGACAGGGCACGCATTATAGCACTTTGCACACCTTATGCACTCTTTTCCGGCTTCTGGTATGAGGAATTTCCCAATTTCCTTGTACGGACGGTTTCCCGGAATGTATGTTATCCCGTCATTGCTTTTAAGCTTTTCCATGATCTTAGCCCTGAAGGCAGTCAGCACTGATCTGTCTTTACTGTCTGGGCGTCCTGCTGCAATATCCCTGAACATTGAGTGTTCTGCTACAGCGCTTACTGCCGCCATTACCTTAAAGCCAGATTCCTTTGCATTGTCATATAGTTCGATAAGCGTATCCTCATAAGCCCTGTTTCCATATACAGCCACCAGGACTGCTTTTGCACCATTTCCTGAAAAGAATCTAAGCCTTTTGATGGCCTCCTGGGGACATCTTCCTCCAAATGACGGAAGGGCGATGTAGAGAACATCATCAGGGGAAAAACTGTAATGTGCAGAAAAATGCTTTCTGCTTATATCAATCTCTTCTGCATCTCCTGCTATAATATCCAGGCATCTTTTTGTACCGCCTGTAGGGGAAAAGAAAACTTTGTAAACCATATACGGAGGAGTCTATATTAATTCATGGCTTGACTGCAATATAATTAGGGTATGCATCAAATCCATGAACTCAAGCCGGTTTATTTCAAGGACTCAGAGATCCTCATCCTGGGATCATTTCCATCTGAGAAATCCAGGGAAACAGGGTTTTACTATGGGCATAAGAACAACAGGTTCTGGCCTCTGATGTCCAGTCTTTTCAATGTGGAGCTGAAAACAGTTGAAGAGAAAATCTCATTTCTCAGGCAAAATCATATCGCACTTTTTGATGTGATAGCAGAATGTGAGATAGATCTGAGCTCTGATTCATCCATCCGGAACGCAGTTGCAAATGACATTCCTGGAATAATAGCGGAGACTGGCATCAGGAAGATCTATATTAATGGGGCAAAGGCATTTGAGCTGTTTGAGAAGTTCTTTAAAGGAAGGATATCTGTGCCATACGTGAAGCTTCCATCCACATCAAGTGCGAATGCCTCTTTCTCCTTTGAGCGCCTGAAAGAAAGATGGAGCGAAATAAGGGGAGCTTAAAAAATATGGCTCCCATTTCTGAGAGCCATCATGATATCAGCGGACAATGAGCTGTTCTCTCTTTGGTCCGACAGAAATATATGTGATCCTGGTGTTCAGCATCTTCTCCAGGGCAAGAACGTAGTTCTTTGCTTTCTCTGGAAGGCTTTCCCAGCTTGTGCATCTGCTTGTGTCTTCCATCCAGCCGTCGAACTCCTCGTAAATTGGCTTTGCCCTCTCCTGAAGTGCAGTCTCAGGAAGGGTAGAGTAGTACTCACCGTCGATATGGTAGCCTGTGCATACCTTTATCTTCTCGAATGTGTCCAGTACATCCATCTTTGTGAGAGCTATGTCTGTCACTCCATTCATATAGCATGCATAGTCTGCAGCAACTGCATCAAACCATCCGCATCTCCTAGGCCTACCTGTTGTTGCTCCATATTCGCCGCCAATTTCCCTGAGCTTATCTGCGGTCTCATCAAACAGTTCTGTCATATATGGTCCGCCACCGACACTTGTGGAATATGCTTTTGCAACTCCAACAACCTTCTGTATTGCCCATGCAGGAACAGCAGATCCGTTTGCAGCTCCTCCGACTGTCGGGTTTGAGGATGTTGTATAAGGATAGATTCCCCAGTCATTATCCCTCATTATTCCAAGCTGTCCCTCAAGAAGCACTTTCTTTCCTGATTCCACAGCTTCCCTTACAACTGGAACAGTATCAATGATATGGTCTCCAAATTCCTCTTTCCATTTTGCGCATAGTGCCATGAGGTCCTTAAGTTCATAAGTCTTCAGGCCATAGTATTCAAGTTCCCTGTTCTTCTTGCCAAGAAGCATAGAAAGCCTCTTTTCAAGGAATTCCTCATCCAGCAGGTCTCCAGCCCTGATGCCGGACCTTGCAGCCTTATCTGTATAGCATGGACCGATTCCTCTCTTTGTCGTTCCGATCTTCTGGCTTGAGTCCCTTTTTGCTTCCTCAGCTCCATCGAGATCCTGGTGGTACGGCATTATGAGATGAGCCCTGGAGTCAATGAATACGTTATCGATCTCCATTTTCGAGATCTTCCTTATATTCTCAAGCTCTTCATGCATTGTGTTGAAATTAACAACTGTTCCTGCACCTACGATATTCATGGTCTCCGGATTGAAAATGCCGCTGGGAAGGATGTGGAGGGCAAATTTTCCCTTGTCGTTGATGACTGTATGCCCTGCATTGTCTCCGCCCTGGTACCTGATTACGATATCTGCATCCTGGGCAAAGTAGTCTACGATCCTTCCCTTGCCCTCATCTCCGTACTGCACACCTACGATAGCTGTTACTTTTGTCTCTTTCATATGAGTAGTTCCTTTCCTTCTTTCTTCATTCTCTCGAACATCTCTTTTTCAAGCCTTTCCTGCTCGTCGATGTCATCTGCATCCCATGGGTATTTGATCCAGACATCCTCAACTTCCATGGCAGGGTAGTACCTCTTGATTTCTGGTGGAAATTCAACATCCTTCTGCTTGATCTTGTTGTGCAGTATCAGGACTGCGATTTCTTCCGGCTCATAGCTCAGGAGCTCTCCTACACAGTATGCAAGCGTTGCCCTTGTATCATCAACTTCATCAATCAGGAGAACCTTCTTTCCCCTGAGCTGCCCCTGCACCTCGTCAATCCACTGGATTTTAGTTGGATGTTCCCTGTGTTTGTGGTCTATGCCGTAGTAAGAAATGCCGACAGCATAGATAGGGCGGTTGATGAATGTCTTTATGATGCGGGCCGGGATGAATCCGCCGGAACCGATAGCAACGATTACATCTGGATCGAATCCAGAGTCAAGGATTTTCTTTGCAAGCTTCTTGATAAGCTTATGGACTGTGTTGTAACTGACGTATAGTTTTTCTTCTGCCATTCTTTCCTCTCACTTCTTCGGATACATCTCTGCTATATAAGGGAGTGTCCTGTACTGTTCTTTATAGTCCAGGCCGTAGCCGACTACCCACACATCCGGAATCTCAAATCCGACATATTCAACAGGGACATCTACTTCATGGCGTTCAGGCTTATCCAGGAATACTGCAGTCTCGATGCTTTTCACCCCTCTGCTCTTGAATGTCTTGATCAGGTATGACAGTGTGTTTCCGCTGTCAAGGATGTCCTCCACGATAAGCACATGATGATCTGCAAGGTTTTCCCTTGTGTCCATCAAGAGCCTTACTTCACCCCTCTTATCGCCTTTTTCGCCATATGATGAGATTGCGA
>CASFJV010000015.1 GCA_949295125.1 uncultured Spirochaetales bacterium | reverse complement strand
TACATATTCATCAAGGTGGAACATAGTTACCTTTCCCCAGTCCAGGTCAGCCTTTACAAGGGCTGAAAGGGTATCAAACTGTGATGCCCCTGTCGAAAGGAGTATGCGTGCCTCTCCCCTTCTTTCCAAAGCGTTCCTGATCTCATTTGCTATGGCATTGGCGGCCTTTGCCCCAAGCTCAGATGAATTTTCAGAAATATCTATTACCATTTACTTCCCTCCATTTCCATTATGATATCACAATTTTAGTTTTTGTATAAAAAATTTTCTTTTATTTGCTTTTATTTTTCTTTTTCTTGCTTTTTCTGGATTTGCAAATTAAACTCAATAAAAAAGGAGTACCTCATGGAAGACAGAAACCTCCAGATGTTCAAGGCTTATGACATAAGAACAAAATACGAAGCACTTTCAAAGGAAAACATATTTGACCTGGCAAATGCCATAGCGCTATATGTTAAGAGGAATCTTAAGGCAGGTTCGGTTGTGCTTGCCAGGGATGCAAGGCTTCACTCTGCCGAGCTTATGGAAGCAATGCTTGAGACTCTTCCACAATACGGACTTGAAGTCTTTGTAAATACGATGCAGATCTCCACATGCCAGTTCTACTACATGTGCATGGAAAAAAGGGAATCTGCGGGAATAATGATTACAGCCAGCCACAACCCTGGAAACTACGTTGGATTCAAGCTGATTGGTCCTGGCGTCATTCCAATTGCATCAGGATGCGGACCGGATGGCGGGATACTGAAAATAAGGGAATACTACGAGAAAAAAGAGAAGGAAGAGACAGAAGGTAAAGGGAGGATAACGATATTCCAGAGGCAGGAAGAGTACGTAAGATATTCCTTGGGCTTAGCTGGCATAAAGAAAGATGAGTTCAAGGGAATGAAAGTATTCGCCGAATTCCTCTCTGGGTCTGCAGGGACGGACTTTGCCATGGCAATGGACATCGCAGGAGCAGAATACACTCCATCCCATATTGTTCCAGATGGATATTTCCCCTCTGGAGATCCTAATCCTATAATTGAAAACAGCATTGCTCCTGCGCGTGAGAAGATGAAAAACGGCAGCTATGATATCGGATTCTGTTTTGATGGAGACGGGGACCGGATGGATCTGATGTTTCCTGATGGAAGCCAGATAATCCCGGGGCTCAACATGGCAGCAATAGTTCCGTATATCAAAAAAATATTTGCACCGGTTTTCCCGCAGAAAAGGTTAAGCGTATATGCCGATGTGAAGGCAATCCCGCTGGCACTGATAGAAATAGCAGGAAAAGACGTGGATATCCATATAATACGCAACGGGCATTCATTCATAAAGGAGAAGCTGAGACTCAATGCCAGCAATGGCTATATAGCGGCAGAAGAAGAGTCCGCACATTATTACATGAATTTCCCATTTGACCTCTCTGATGCTTCAAAAGGGTTTGCATCGGTTGAAAACACTTTGTTTTTTGCGCTTCTCTCCATCAAAGCCATGAAAGAGCACAGGGAAGAATATGAAAGGATCCATGAACTCCAGAAAAACATAATAAGGTTCAGGGAATGGCCTTTAATGTTCAAGGATCCCTCGAAGATGGAAATGATAATGGATGATGTTGAAAAAAGGATGAGAAAAGAAGGAGCTGCTGTCATCAAGGATATGGATGACGGAAGCAGCCTGGATGCCGTCCTCATGAGAATAAACCTCCCCTCAGAGATCACGGCAGGAACTGAACTTCCTGATTCATGGTGCCAGGTAGCGGAAAGGATATCCAGATCAGAGGATGCAATGACCAGATGGGAAGTTGTAGCCAGCAGCAAAGAAATTTGCAATAGGATCAACGATATGATAATATTAATAGCACAATCCTACGTCGAAAAAGGATGGGCTTATTTCTGATGAAAACTAACAGTTTCGAACGCAAACAGGAAATCCTGGATCTGCTCAATTCCAAGGAAAGCGTGTCTGTTGAAGAACTTGCATCACTGTTTTCTGTCACAAAAGTGACAATAAGGACAGATCTTGACGAACTTGCCTCAAAAGGGCTTATCGTAAGAACCCATGGAGGAGCCTCAGCTCCGGAGAACAAGGCTATTGCAAGAATCTTCACTACCACCATAAAAGAGAATGCTGAAGAAAAGAAGTGGATAGCAGCAGAGGCGGCGAAACTGATAAGCCCCGGAGACTCAATAATTATCGACAATGGAAGCACGACAGTTCACCTGACAAAGCACCTGAAAGGGAAAGAGGTCACAGTTGCAACAGGCTCGCTCCTGGCAATAAATGAACTTATGAATGAGGAGCCTGTCGAACTTATTGTCCTTGGCGGCATGCTCAGGCGTTTTTCAATGGGCACAATAGGCCCAATGACAAGGACATGCCTTGAGCAGTTCCATGCAAACTGGCTTTTTCTTGGTGCAACTGCAGTATCGGCAAAAGACGGAATAACATGTTCCAACCTTGTAGAGGCTGAGACGAAGAAACTGATGATTGAAACGGCAGACAAGGTATGCCTGATGGTTGACAGCAGCAAATTCTCACAGAAAGCATTTGGCAGGATCTGCTCATGGAAAGATATTGATATCCTCATAACAGACAGGATATCGGATGAAGACTATGCAGCAATCTCATCCCATGGAGCCAAGATAATTACGAAGCAACGGGCATGAAAAAGGGAATTTCGCTTGTAGGGATAAAGGAAAGGCAGGAACTTGAAGGGATAATTGATGCATATCCTGATGCATATTTTGAACTCTCTTATGCCATGAGCCAGGATTTCTTGGAGGAAAACAGGGATATTCTCATGGGAAGGACTGCATCAATACACTCATTAAGTCCCCGAAGGGAATTCTTCCCAAATCTTGCAGCAAAAGATGGAAACACCATAAGCTGGTCCCTGGAAGAGATAACCAGGGACAGTGATCTTGCATTAGAAATTGGCGCATCAATTCTCGTTCTTCATCCAGGCTATCTCCTGCCCTCTTCCGTCCCTTCCAGTTCAGAGAAAAGGATTGCCCTGCTAAGAGGGAAAGACCTTGAACCATACATAGCTGACCCAGGAAGTTCCATCTGCACATGGGATTACCCGGAAAGCAGGTTGTACAGAAGCGCATTTGAAAGGATGTGGAAAAACCTGCATTCCATTTCCAGCAGGCTGGAGGAGAAAGGAATAATCCTTGCCGCAGAAAACCTGAATCCAAGGGCGGGATACATGCTGATCCTTCCAGATGAGATGCTGGAGCTTGCCAGGCTGGAGCATATCCATTTCTGCCTTGATATCGGCCATATGTGGATTACTTCCATACTTTTCCATTTTGATTACCTGAAAGCAGTACGTGATATCCTGGATACCGGGAAAGTCATCACATCCCACATACATTCAAATCCTTCCAGGCCAGGCTTGTACCGAGATACACATGAATCGGTATATAAATATGGCCTTCCTTATAAAGAGGTCCTTGGAATGCTTAATGAAGCCGGCTGCAATATGATGCTTGAAACAGTGGAAGAACCTGAAAAAAATCTTGAAATATTATTTAATTAATTTTCTTTTTTCTGCTTTTTTAATAGAAAAATAAGAAATAATAAATTTTTCATTTGCGAAAAGCTAAAATATGGTAGATACTATTCATAAAGAAAGCAAAAGGAGACAGCAATGAAAAAATTTTTGATGGTATTACTTTCGATTTTGATCATAATCTCTGGCGCATATGCACAGGGAGGAAATGAATCAGACTCCCAAGAACTCGTAATTTACAGTGCAGCATCAGAGGGAGAAGCAGAAGCCCTTTCTGCAGCTTTCAATAAGATCCATCCTGAGATAAAAATCACTATCATCAGGGCTGGAAGCGGAGATCTTGCCACAAGAGTCAAGACAGAATGGCCAAAGCCGGAAGGTGACGTAATCCTCCTGATGGGAGCAGAAAACCTTGCCCAGATCTATGATATGCTGCAGGGATACAAGAGCGTGAACCATGACAATTTCGATCCGGAGAACAGGGACAACCAGTCAGATCCTCCAAAATACTATGGAACATCGATGCCTCTGCAGGCAATCATGTACAATACAAATCTCCTGTCCCCAGAAGATGCTCCAAAATCCTGGAAAGATCTCGCAGATCCGAAATACAGGGGTGAGATTGTATTGGCAAACCCTGCCTCATCTGGTTCCGCCTATGCCCAGCTTTATATGATGTATAAGCTTTATGGCATGGATTTCGTCGGTGATGTTGTCAAGAACACAACATATGTCGCATCCTCAACGGCAGGTCCGGATTCTGTAGCAAGGGGCGAATATGCAATCACAGTTACAGGAGAGATGAATATCGGCAAAAAGATTGCAGAAGGCGATCCGGTTGCATATGTCCTTCCAGAAGAGGGAACAGGCAGGAGAATTGAGGGTTCTGCAATACTTGCAAACTGCAAGAACCTGGAATCGGCTAAGCTGTTCATTGACTTCATGACGTCAAAGGAAGCATTCCAGATAGTTCGGGACGAGTGCTTCAGGAGAGCGGTGTCCACGGAAGTTCCAGGACCTGAAGGCTTGCCGTCGCTGTCAGAGATGAGATTCTTCCCTTATAACGATGAAGAAGCCGCTGCACTGAAGAGAGACCTGGTGACCCAGTTCAACTCATTCCTTTAATACCCAGGGGCTCAGAGAGAGCCCCATTTTTTTTCAGGAGAAATATAAAATGAGCAAGAGTGTGACTTATGAAAATATAAACAAGATATACGATGAGAAGGGCAAGAACCCTGTACATGCCCTCAAGAATGTGTCTTTCACAATAAACCCTGGAGAGCTTTTCTGCCTGCTTGGGCCTTCAGGATGTGGGAAGACAACCCTTTTAAGGTCTACAGCAGGGCTTGAAGAGATCTCTTCAGGGAAAATGTATTACGGGGATGTGGATATCTCAACAATTCCACCCTACAGGAGGAATATCGGGATGGTATTCCAGTCTTTCGCACTTTATCCGCACATGAGCATCTTTGAAAATGTCGCATATGGCCTCAGGGTAAGGAAAGTGAAAGAGGATGAAATCAGGAAAAAGGTTACTGAAGTAATGGAGCTTGTGGGACTGTCAGAAGAGCTGAAGAGGAATCCAAGCCCTACAGCCCTTTCCGGAGGGCAACAGCAGAGAGTAGCTATTGCACGAGCGCTTGTATATGATCCAGATATCCTTCTCCTGGATGAACCCCTGGCAAATCTTGATGCAAAGCTGAGGCGTTACATGAGGGCAGAGATCAGGAGGATACAGAAAGCTACGAACATCACAACCATCTTCGTAACACACGACCAGGAAGAGGCAATGGCAGTGGGAGACAGGCTTGCAGTGCTCAGGAAAGGCATAGTAGAGCAGATTGGAACTTCTGATGAGCTTTATAACCAGCCACAGAATGCTTTTGTCGCAAACTTCATCGGAAAAATGAATTTCTTTGCAGCCGAATGCACCGGAAAGGACGGAGAGAGTGTTTCCTGCCGCATAAAAGGAACGGATATCGTAATACCAGTCAGGAAATGCAAATGCCATGCTGATCCGGCAATAGGAGCTGGAGACCTGATTATCGGAGCCCGTCCCGAGCAGCTCTCAATCTCAAAAGAAAGAACACCTAAATCAGTGAAGGGAAAGGTCCACATAATCCAGCATCTTGGATCAGTCATAAGATACGAAGTCGAAATAGACAAGGGAATTTCCCCTGCCATTCTGGAAGTGGACATGCAGTCAATGCTGAAAGACGTCAAGGAATATGATGATATCTACCTGACAATGAAGGAGGATCTGGTATCGCTGTTCCTGGCTGAAGGGAGGGACAGGGAATGAAAAGAAATCAGATGCCAATGGAAGGGAAGCTTTTCCAGAAGGATTTTTCCCAGCTTATAGTATTTGCCGTTCCGATGGTTTTCCTTGCAGTGTTCCTGCTCTATCCGATGGCAACTACCCTAGTCAGGGCATTTATGGCTCCGGCAGATGATCTGGCATTCCATGGTTTCAGCCTTGAAGGCTTCAAGCAGTTTGTTACGAGCAACCTCTACAGGAAAAGCCTGGCAAATTCATTCATAGTAAGCATCAGCGTTACCATTCTCACAATTCTCATTGGCGTTCCTATGGGTTATATCGTTGCCAGGGTCAGGATACCATGCAAGAGCCTCATACTGTCCCTTGGAATCCTTCCCATCATCATGCCATCTTTCGTAGGGGCATTCACCTGGGTCATCCTTCTTGGGCGTAACGGGATCGTGAGAGTATTCCTGAATTTCCTGCTTTCTCCGTTTGGCATTGAAGTGCCAAGCATATACGGAATGTTTGGAATGATACTCTGCATGACATTGACATACTATCCATTCGTATTCCAGCTCAGCTACGGAGCATTTGCATCTGCAAACGCACTGCTTGAGGAATCTGCAATGCTCATGGGAGCTTCAAAGGGAAGGATAATGCGCACAATCACATTCCCCCTGATCCTCCCATCCCTTGGAGCTGCCGCTCTGCTTGTATTCGTCCGTGCAATCGGGAATTTCGGAATTCCCGCAATCATCGGAGGTGATAACTACGTCCTTCCGACATTGATCTATTTTGAAGTGAACGGATTTTGGAACATTAACGGAGCATCATCAATAGCTGTCGTAAACGTTGCAATAACCGCACTCGTCCTATACATACAGAAATATGTAGTATCCAGGCATGAGTATGAAACCATTTCAGCAACGCACTCCGAGATACGACAGCATGAAGGCAAAGCTGCAAGGATCATCGGTACAGTATACTGCCTGATAATCCTGGTAGTATCATTGCTTCCGCAGCTGACCATAATCGTCATGTCATTCTTCGAAAAGTGGGTTGGACTTCTCCCTGAGGGGTTTACATTGACAAATTATACGCGCATCCCGAAATACTCATCACACGAGCTTTTCAACTCATTCTACCTATCAATACTTGCAACAATCCTCTGTGCAGTGCTGGGAAGCGTCGTAGCTTATATTACGGAAAGGAAAAAGCCAAAAGGAGCTGCCCTGCTTGACCTTTCAATCATGGCTCCATTCATCCTTCCAGGAACAGTAGTTTCAATCGCACTTCTTGCTGCATTCAGCGGAAACAGCATAATAAGGCTCACAGGAACTTATACAATCATTGTCATATCATACATGATAAGGAGAACACCGTATGTCTACCGTTCGGTAGCAGCCTCCCTTACACAGCTGAATCCTTCCCTTGAGGAAGCAAGCACAATAGCTGGAGCAACCTGGTTCTACACATTCAGGAAAGTGAGTGTACCGCTCATAATGCCATCGATAATAAGTGGTTCAATTCTCACGCTCACTACCCTGCTTCAGGAACTGAGTACGACAATCCTGCTTTACAGCGGACGGACAAGAACCGTACCTATCCAGATTTACGGAGCTGTCCAGGATGGGAAACTTGGACAGGCAAGCGCCTTGTCTGTAGTCCTCCTGGTAGTTGTATTCGCAATCGTATACGCAATGAACAGGAAACAGGGAAAGGGATTTTCTTCGGCTTTCAAAATGGGTTGAGAGCAACGCAGCTACGGCTGCGTTCACTTTCTGCAAAAGAGAATTCCAGGAAGGCTTCCACCGGCTGGGGCACTTCATTTGCGCATTGCAATCATCCTTGAGTGCCCTAGCCCTTTTGCGGGATACGAATACCTCTTGAGCTGTATCGATTATCCTTACTTCATTGTATCCCTTAACCCGGAGCTTCTCAGCAAATTCCTCGATATCCCCATAGCGCCTTGGCTTCATCCCGTCATTTATTGCAAAGGCTCCTCCATTCTTCAGAACTCTCAGGGTCTCAAGAATCAGGGAAGGCTTATCTGAGCCCGTGATGCTGTGGTATATACATAGCTGCTTATGACAGCCTCGAAAGATCCATCAGGAAAATCAAGATGATCCGCATTCCTCTCATAAAATGGCAGAGCTCAGCTGCTTCCTCACTTAATGCATTCCTTTCACATGAGCTCTGGCTGTAACTGTAGGCTGCACTCCAGCAATCAAGGCCAACAACATTGGCATCAAGCTCTGACTGCCAATGCCCCTGATCCACAGCCAACATCCAGAAGCTTTCCATTCCATCAAAATCCAGACTGGCAAGAACTATATGATGCACTTTGCCCATCACTAAGCCGCCATTGAACGGATACTGCCATCTTATCCATGAGATCCAGAAAAGAATGGCAAGCAGCAAAATGAAATTCCAAGGCAAGTATTCCAGGCAAAGCGGAATGGAATGCAAAAAAAACAAGAAAGAAATAAATGCAGAAACAATAAGAAGTCCGCCTATCATGCAGAATGCCGGAAAGGACATCCAGTTCCTGTATTTTTCTCCATGTTTTCCTCCCCTGATATCTTCTTTTTCCACTATCATGCCCTTTTGGGGGGTAGCTTACACTAACTACAGCATTCAGGATCCTTCCCTTTTTCAACTCCACTCAGCTCATCATCCTCAGCTTCCAGTTCCATACGGAGCCTTTCCCCCTGATATGCCCTTATTGCAGTTTCCCTACTCTTCACTGCTTCATCCTTTCCCATGGCAGGCACCCCATCCAGAGGATACAGAATGCCAAGTTCCTGATACTTTCTTCTTCCCATCGTATGATACGGCAGGACATCAAGCCCAGTGATGTTACCATAGTGCGCTATGATTTTCCCAAGCTCAGAGAGCTCTTTTTCCGAATCCGTAATGCCAGGGACAGAGACATGCCTTATCATGGTTGGAATATGCTTCTCATCAAGCCTTGAAAGGAAAGCAAGCACAGGTTCCTGGCTTCTTCCTGTCAGATCTATATGCCCCAGGGGATCAGAGTGCTTTATATCCAAAAGGACATAATCCGTAAAGGATAGCAGTTCATCATAATCGGCATCTTTTTCCTTCCTGTAGAGCCAGCCTGATGTATCGAGAGCAGTGTGTATGCCCCTCTTTTTTGCCTCATAAAAGAGAGATGTAAGGAAGCCAAGCTGCATCAGCGGCTCTCCTCCTGTAGCGGTTATGCCACCACGGGGCTCATAGAAAGCCCTGTTCTTTTCATACATGGAGAGGATGGCATCGACACTCATCTCCTCTCCCCTGTCCATTTCCCAGGTATCTGGATTATGGCAGTAAAGGCAGCGCATCGGACAGCCCTGGAAGAAGATCACCATCCTCACTCCAGGGCCATCAACTGTTCCAAAACTCTCTATTGAATGAATAAGGCCCCTATCACATCTCATCGTGGAATGTCCGTGATATCACCTCATCCTGCTGCTCCTTCGTCAGCTTGTTGAAATTCACTGCATATCCAGAGACTCTCACGGTAAGCTGAGGATACTTTTCAGGATGTGCCTGGGCATCAAGGAGAGTTTCCTTTGTAAATACGTTCACATTCAGGTGATGCCCGCCCTTTGCGGCATAGCCATCAAGAAGTGATACAAGATTGTCTATCTGTGCTTCTGTTGCCTTCATTTATTCTTCCTCCATTTCGTCATCCGCTGCATTCGGTTCCATGCACGCCATGCAGGGTTCCATCGAGAATGAGATGCCATTCATGATCGATGCATCATCCTTTCCAAGCGCATCCGGGATTATTGAGAACGTATTCGAAATTCCGTCCTGGGCATCCCTGAACGGAAGCTTCGAAACCGACGAGAGAGATGCAACCGCACCATGTGAATCCCGGTGATGCATCGGGTTTGCTCCAGGCGCAAAAGGCTCTCCAGCCTTCCTTCCATCAGGTGTTGATCCGGTATTCTTCCCATAGACGACATTGCTTGTGATTGTGAGTATCGAGGTTGTCGGGATGCTCCTCCTGTATGTGTGGTTTCCCTTCACATATGACATGAAGTCATGGACAACATCATAGGCGATGCTGTCTACGCGATCATCATCATTGCCATACCTGGGGAACTCCCCTTCCGTTACATAGTCTACGGCAATGCCCTGCTCATTCCTTACAGTCCTCACTTTCGCATACTTAATCGCAGAAAGAGAGTCCGCAACAACGGACAGGCCTGCAATTCCGGTAGCGAACCATCTCTTGACCGGATCGTCATGAAGTGCCATCTGAAGGCGCTCATAGCAATACTTGTCATGCATGTAATGAATGATGTTGAGAGCATTTACATATACCCCTGCAAGCCACTTCATCATGTCATGGAATTTCTCCATAACCTCATCATAGTCCAGGTACTCACTTGTGACTGGGCGGTATTTCGGCCCGACCTGCCTGCCCGATATCTCATCAATTCCTCCATTTATGGCATAAAGAAGGCACTTCGCAAGATTGGCCCTCGCCCCGAAGAACTGCATTTCCTTTCCTATCCTCATTGAGGATACACAGCAGGCAATGGCGTAATCGTCTCCATGAGTCACCCGCATCAGGTCATCATTTTCGTACTGGATGCTTGATGACTCAATTGAAGTTTTTGCAGCAAAGCGCTTGAAATTCATGGGAAGGTTCTTCGACCAGAGTACCGTGAGGTTCGGTTCTGGAGCCGTTCCAAGGTTCTTCAGTGTATGAAGGTACCTGTAGCTCATTTTCGTAACCAGATGGCGTCCATCGATCCCAACGCCCCCGATCGATTCGGTTACCCAGGTGGGATCACCTGAGAAGAGCGCATTGTACTCAGGGGTGCGGGCAAACTTAACAAGCCTCAGTTTCATTATGAAATGGTCAATTATCCCCTGAACCTCTTTCTCTGTTATCTTCCCCTGCCTGAGATCACGCTCTGCGTAGATATCAAGGAAAGTGGATGTGCGGCCGAGCGACATTGCAGCTCCATTCTGTTCCTTTACTGCAGCCAGATAGCCAAAATAGAGCCACTGCACTGCATCACGGAATGAAGATGCAGGTTTCGAGATATCATAGCCATAGATGGCACCGAGCATCTTGAGTTCCTTAAGTGCCTTTATCTGCTCTGAAAGCTCTTCACGCTCCCTCGTCACATCGCTGTACATTGCAGTTCTTGTAGAGGCCTTCCTCTGCTCCTTCTCCTCTATGAGCCTGTCAACACCATAAAGGGCTACTCTGCGGTAATCGCCTATGATCCTTCCCCTGCCATATGCATCAGGAAGCCCTGGTATGATATGGCTTGAGCGGCAGAGCCTCATTTCAGGCGTATAGGCATCGAATACGCCTTCATTATGTGTCTTCCTGTACTTCGTATAGAACTCGACAACCTGGGGATCAACCGTATAGCCATACTGCTCAGCAGCCTTTACAGCCATCCTTATTCCGCCATTAGGCTGCAGCGAGCGCTTGAATGGCTTATCGGTCTGGAGCCCCACGATCTTCTCTTTTGATTTATCAAGGTATCCAGGCCCATGCGATATGATAGTGGACACGATCCTGGTATCCATATCCAGTACCCCGCCCTTCTTCCTCTCTTCCTCACTGAGCTTCATCACCTGATCCCAGAGAGCCTTTGTATCATCAGTTGGACCAGCAAGAAATGAATCATCTCCGTCATACGGCGTATAGTTGCGCTGTATGAAATCACGGACATTGATCTCATTCTCCCAGATCCCTGGCGTAAATGTTTTCCATTCTTCTCTCATGCATTCTCCTAAGTTAGCCTTATCTAACTAACTGTAAGGAGAATACTATTTAAATTACAAAATGGCAAGTATTATCATGAAATCTGCAATAAAAAAGGAAAAGCATAGAAACAAACTGAAGATAATTATCTTATATTGTCAGATTATTAGGATTCTATTCACATTATTTAACACTCATATGATCTTCAAATCCAACAAAAACCATACCCCCCCCCCCCCCCGCTCGATGCTTTCACGGCCTTTTGAGAATGCATTCATACACTAGCGACTTATTGCCTGAGCCATCCTTGAATTCTTTTTCCCTGATCCTTGTAAATCCGCGCTTCTCATAAAATTGCCACGATGCAAGAGTATTCGTAAAAAGCCTTATCCTTCCTGCGCCATCTGCCTCTGCCCTCTTCAGGAAAACTCTGAGAAGTGCCGTTCCAAGGCCTTTCCTGAAATCCTTCCTTGAAGAAATGGCAACAAGCTCCAGGTCGCATTCACCTAAAGTGTCCTTATCCCTTTCCCTGAGCTGGCTGAAAAAGCTTTCAAACTGTTTGCTGAACATCTCTGACATCCTGTAGCTTTTCAGGTAAAACTTAAAAAACATCCTTACCCAGAGGCCATAATGCTTTTCAGTATCATAATGTTTTGCCAGTCTCCTGCTGAAATTCCTATCATATTTTCCGCATATGAACCCCACAGCATTATGATCATCATCTTCAGCCACATAGGTGAAATTGCATTTCTCAATCAGCACCTTGGCATAGTCATGAAGAAAGGCCATGTCATCATGGTCAGCAGGACATGTGAAAAATCCATCATAGAGGCAGAGTGCGCAGAACCTGGCATCTTCCTCCCTGTATGGCCTTATATGGAACATAGTGGAATCCTCCTTGCAATAAAAGTTAGATTAATCTAACTAAAGTATACATGAAGGCTCCCCCTACTGCATCATTTTTTTCTGAAACTGGAAGGACAGGTACAGGAAGGCAGACCGTAAGCATTGCCATATTTACATTTCAACAGAAGTTCTTTCCCTCCTCCTTTTTATTGAAAACGCGGAATACTCATCTTATACTTTTATCTTATGAAACCGCATCCCTTCAGAATAAAGAAGCTTTCTGCAAGGCTATTTCTCCTGATAGCCATCCTTGTAGTCCTTCCGATGTCGCTTATTTCCATATACATTGCACATCACATGGAGATGACAATGGCAGAAGAGCTCAGTGACAGGGTGTTTTCAAACATAGAAAGGAATGAGCAGTCAATATATGGAGCCCTAACGGACCTGGCATATTACTCGAATGTATTTGTGAACGACAAGACATTCACGGCACTGCTGTCAGATTCAAGCGTGAGTGAATATGAGATAGCAAGCTACTTTGATGATATCGTTGCCAGGGCGGAAATAGAGAGTGCAAGCAGCCTCAGGGAGGATGCCAAGATAATCATAATGGATAAATACGGCCGGTATGTATCCAACTGGTCGCTTAATTTCAATGACTATGCCTTCATACAGAATGAAAGCTGGGTTAAAGAGAGCCTGAATAACGATGGGCACATCATATGGTCCCTGTTCTCTCCGGCATACATACTTGGCGAGAGCGGAAACTACATATCCCTTGCCCGTTCAATACTCTCAGGCACTACGAGCGGAGATTATATTGGAACGCTGATAATAAGCATTCAGCAGAGCAAGTTTGAAAGCATCGTAAGGGAGTATTCAGGAAAGGATGACCAGGTATATGTGCTTATCGATGACAAGACTGTCCTGATGTCATCATACCAGGATGAGAGGCTGAGTGATGAAGAGCTTGCCATGCTCTATGACAGGGAAAGGGAAAAAGACCAGGGGACAGACACTGTAGAGCTTGGCAAAAGCAGGTACCTGCTGTCCTTCTTCACCCTTCCATCCCCCTGGCTTTTTAACGGAAGTACGCTTAAATTCTTCCATCTTTCCCCTTATGAGCCGATTGAGAATGAGATAAAATCCACCATGCTTGTGCTCTGGATTGCCATAGCCATAATCATTGCCCTTTCAATACTGCTCTCCCTGTACATATCAGGAAGGGTCGTGAAGCCAATAAGGGCAGTGACGAAACAGCTCCGATCATACAGTATGGATATGAAATTTGAAGGCCTTGATGTTTCCAGAAATGATGAGATTGGCGACTTGAACCGCGGAATACTGAAGATGAACGCAAGGATACACAATCTTCTGAAAAAGGCAGAAGAAGAGAGGGATGCAAGGGAAAAATACTACTATAAGGCGCTTCAGGCACAGCTTAATCCACACTACATATTCAATACGCTTGGAACGATAAGGTGGATGGCGATTGCAAGGGATGCGGACAATATCGTTGAGGCTATAGACAGTTTTGCGACAACATTGAAATACAGCATGGGCAATGACAGCACCGTAAAGGTGAAGGATGAAGTCGAACATATAGAAAGCTATATATTCATACACAATCTCCGCTATGACGAGTACGTGAACCTTAAGCTCGACATTCCAGATGGGATTATGAACATGAGTGTCATGAAATTCATCCTGCAGCCAATCGTCGAGAATTCCATCATTCACGGTTTTGACAAGACAAAAACCATGATGACCATCGTAATCTCCGCTTATACTGATGAAAAGTACCTATACATAAAGGTGCTTGATGACGGGATAGGGATAAAAAGCGAAGCGGTAAAGGCATTTGAAGAAAATGGAGTGAAGAGGCGCGGCCTGACCGGTATAGGGCTTAAGAATGTGGATGAAGGGATAAAGGGAAGGTTTGGAAAGGAATACGGAATAAGGATAAGGAAAAGGGATGGAGAAAGCGGAACGGAAGCTCTTTTCATCCTTCCAAAGGATGTTAAATGAAAAAAGTCATGATTGTTGATGATGAGATCATCGTAAGAAAAGGTCTTATATCCCTTTTTGACTGGAAGAGTGCCGGATATGATATCGTAAGCGAATGCGAAAGCGGCAACGAGGCAATAAGGGAGATTGAAAGGGTAAGGCCAGACATCATACTGACTGATCTGATGATGGACGATGGTGATGGCTTTTCCGTAATTGAAGAAGTGCAGAAACACTATCCGGATATCAGGAGCGTGGTCCTCTCAAGCTACAACGATTTCGATAATGTCCGCCTTGCAATGAAAAAAGGGGCATCAGACTATATCTTCAAGCTTACTGTAAAGCCTGAGGAACTGATAAAAACACTTGATGAGGTAAGCAAGGACATAAAAGAGCGGGATAAGGATGAGGGAAAAACGCCAGATGATTACAGCATGATCATAAAGGCAATAAAGGATGATGGACAATCAGGCTGCATGGACATTCCCATACAGCTTGACTCACAGTACAGGGTCATTGCAATGATGATAGATAACTTTGCCCTGCTGAAGAAAAAGAACATATACCTGAACTGGACAAGGACAATGTCCCTTGTCGAAGGGATATGCGAGGAAGCGCTGAAAAAGAATGGAGAGCTTTTCCTGTTAAGATACAGTGAAGAGATAAGGCTCATAATAATGAAGACAGGGAAAAAGGAGCTGAAAGATGATATGGAGCTTCTTGCAAGAAGGATAAGGATGCTTACAAGCCTGAAAGTGTCTTTCTCTGTTTCAGGGATCTCAGATAAAAAAGAAAACCTCAGGCCCCGGATAAGGGAAGCACTGGATCTTCTTTCAGGCCTCTACTACTCGGATGACTGCTTTATAGAGAAGAAGGAAGAATGCCCTGATCTCATAATGCCGGATGAGTTCTCAAAAGAGGAATACCTGAAACTCCTTAGCACGATGAACGCTTACTCAGCCCTCAGGCTCTTTGAAAGGGAGATCGAGTACATAAACGGGAAGAGAGCGTATGCGAAAGCTGATGTAATAAGGGAATTGTGCAGGAGTGCCGGGCTTCTGCACGTGATACTCTCTTCTGAAGATATGGCGGAAGAGACCCTGATGAAAGACGGGGCAACGCTGTTTGACATGATAAGGATGAGTGACAGATGGAATTTCCTTTTAGCGCAGATCGTTCCATTTTTAAGCGGGATAAGGAAAGATCTCAGGAAAAGCAGGAACATAAGGGCTGAGATTGAGGACACTCTTACATATGTCTATGCGAATATCGATAAGGATATTACAGTCAGGAAGGCCGCAGAGCGGATAAACATGAGTGAAAGCAACTTCTCCCATGTGTTCTCAGAAGAGATGGGAATATCATTCCTGCGCTTTGTCATAAAAGCCAAGATGGAACGCTCCGCAAGGCTTCTTGTCACGACAGACCTGAGAATAAATGAGATTGCAGACAAGGTTGGAATCAATAACCCCAATTATTTCAGCGTGCAGTTCAGGAAATACTACGGCATCTCCCCTGCCTCATTCAGGGATGAGAAAAGATCGCAGGATGATGAAGGAAATTAGCAGGATTTCAAAGATGTGATCCTTTTATGAAGTTCATGCAAAGCAGATATTTAAAGAGTTTTAACAGCACAAGGAAAAAATCCGATCTTAGACTGGAGGTGTAAAAGGAGGAAGCAATGATAAAAAAGAGAAACATTTTCATTACTGCATTGCTATTGGTATTAGTGGCCTTATCTCCAGTTTATGCAAATGGAGATAAGGAGAGCGCTGGCGAAGAAGACATGGTTACAATCAGGTTCTGGGGAGGCGTTCCGCCAGAAGCAGGCCCGCAGGCATCCGTAGACTTGTTCAATGAACTGTATAAGGACCAGGGAATACAGGTAGAGTATGAGAGATTCGTAAATGACGATACAGGAAACCTGAAACTGGAGACAAACCTCCTTTCAGGAGATGGCGTTGACGTATATGTGACATACACTTCTGACGTACTTACAAAGAGAGCTGAGGGCAATATGGCCCTGGATCTTTCTGAACTCATTGCAAGGGATGGATTTGACCTTACCAAGTACGGCGGATCACTTATGGAAACTTACTACATAAATGGTAAGCCATATTCAGTTCCGACAAAGCTGGATCAGTATGGAATCGTACTGAACAAGGACATGTTCGATGCTGCAGGAATCCCTATTCCTACAGAATGGACCTATGATGAGTTCAGGGAAATCTGCAAGCAGCTTACACATGGCGAGGGACAGGATAAGGTATATGGAATGTTCTGGAACTCACAGCAGGACATGACATATGTGTTTGACTATTTCTCAGCACAGACACTTGGAGGAGATCCTCTTTACAAGAGTGAAAGCGAGGCAAACTTCACAGATCCTGTAAACGTTGCAAGTGCACAGCTCATCTATGATACGATGATCACTGACAAATCAGCACCTACACACGCAGATTCCGTTACCCAGAAGCTTTCCCAGGAGGGAGTGTTCCTGGCAGGAAAGTCTGCAATGACAATCGGGCCATGGATGGTCAGAAGCATAAAGGACCTCGACAATTACCCGCATGATTTCGTAACTGCATTTGCTCCATACCCAGTATATAAGGAAGGAGAGAGGAATTACACCCAGGGTGGATATGGCGACATGCTCTGCATCAATCCAAAGAGCGAGCATATTGAAGAGGCATGGACATTCGTTAAGTGGTATGCAACAGAAGGCATGCTCCCAGTTGTTGAAGGAGGAAGGGTTCCATGCTTCAACACATACGACGCAGCAGAGGTGACAGAGGCATTCCTGAAAGGAGGAGAGGATCTTCTTGATGCAGAGACAACAAAGAGAGTCCTGATAGAACCAGCAGATAATTACGCTGCTCCTTCAATCACAGCCCACTCCCCTGAACTCAACAGGATCCTCACAGAGGAGATGGAAGCAATACTTCTTGGAGAGCAGAGCCCGGCAGAAGGCATGGCAAAGGCTCAGGAGAGAGGAAACGCCATACTTCAGGCAGAGTAAAATATTAATTCTTCATGTCGGGGAGGAATCCCCGACACTATCAACAGGACATAATTATGGCGCTAAGTGCACGAAAAAAGAGGGAAATCCGGGCAAATCTTACCGGATATACATTCATATTGCCGAATATTATTGGAGTCTGCGCGTTCACCCTAATTCCGATGATATATTCCCTCATCATGAGTTTCACCGACTGGGACTACACACAGGGATTCGGCAATTACAATTTCATAGGACTGAAGAACTTCATAGACATGTGGAGCGACGAATGGTTCACGACATCACTGGCAAACACGGTCTTTTTCTCAATCGTGGTCGTTCCATTGACGATAGCCCTTGCCCTGGTTATCGCAGTAGTCATAGACAGATACTGCTTTGCAAAGCTTCCTATAAAGCTTGCAATGTTCATGCCATATATATCAAACGTAGTAGCAGTTGCAATAGTATGGGTCATGATGTATTCCCCATGGGGACCATTCACGCAGCTCGTACAGGCTCTTGGATGGGAAAATCCCCCTCAGTGGCTGGGAGATCCTACATGGGCCCTTCCTGCAATCATGCTCATGACCATCTGGTCCAATGTAGGATATGCAATCATGATCTACACATCCGCAATCCAGGGGCTTCCGAAAGACGCATATGAGGCGGCGGAGATAGATGGAGCAAATGCCTTCCAGCAGTTCAGGTACCTGACGCTGCACTTTCTCTCCCCTACTACATTCTTCCTGGTAATCACGACCTTCATAACGTCATTCCAGGTATTTGCGCCTATCCAGATCATGACACGCGGAGGTCCGGGATCGAGTTCGAACGTCCTTGTCTACTACATATACACATCGGCATTCAGCTATTACAGGATGGGCTATGCGTCTGCAATGAGCTGGATACTGTTCATCATTCTCTTCGCCATCACCATGGTTCAGTGGCATGGACAGAAGAAATGGGTTTCTTACTAAGGAGGCTGCATGCTGTTAACTGATAAAAGGAAGAGGCTTATTCTAAGGATTATATTCACAGTCCTGATCGGACTGCTGGCTCTCACCATGATAACCCCGTTTTTATGGATGCTTTCAGCATCGATGAAAAGGGCCCTTGATGTGATGAAACTTCCGATAGACTGGATTCCAGACTACTTTTACCCCGATAACTACTTGAAAGTATGGAATATCGGGGATAAGGCAGTGAGGGACTACCATTTCGGCACTGCATATTTCAATTCGCTCAAAATCGCTTTCATAAACCTGACTGGAAGTGTCATAACGAGCACTCTTGCAGGCTATGCGTTTGCAAAACTGAAGTTCAAGGGCCGTGATGTGCTCTTCCTGATCTACCTTGGAACAATGATGATCCCAAGCCAGGTAACGCTTATCCCGAAGTTCGCGATCTTCAATGCCCTTGGAATAAAAGGGCACCTGACACTCATACTTCCAGGCCTTGTCACCATCACAGGAACATTCCTCATGAGGCAGTACTTCATGCAGATTCCGAACGAGCTGAGGGAGTCTGGAGTCGTAGATGGTGCAAGTGAATTCAGCATCTGGGCAAACATAATGGTTCCGATTGCAAAGCCAAGCATGGCAAGCCTTGCCGTCATCGTATTCCTTTGGAACTGGAACGCATACCTGGAGCCGCTGGTATTCCTCTCAAACTGGAGGCAGTACACTATTCCTCTTGCACTTACGAACTTCATCGAAGAGAGCGTCACAGAATATAACCTGGTCATGGCGGCAGCGTCTTCTGCCCTCATTCCGGCGTTCATAATATTCCTCTGCGGTCAGAAGTTCTTCATAAAAGGCCTGGTTGCAGGAGCAGTGAAAGGTTAAGGAGGAAACTGGAATGGACAGCAACATTACAAGAATTACCGTAAAAGAAAGGGAAAGGGAGATTCCTGTTGCAGCAAGCGTGGATGTCCTTGTCCTGGGATCAGGACCCGCAGGGGTATCTGCTGCAATACAGGCAGGACGGGAAGGGGTAAAAACACTCATTATCGAGCAGACTGGTGATATCGGAGGAATCTCCACAGCCGGGCTCATGAGCCACTGGACAGGAAATACAAAAGGCGGCATCTACGAGGAAATCCTGACACGCTCTGCAGACATCTATAATGAGGCAGATGAAACATTCAACGGGGGAATGAGGCAGGTCATAAACCCGGAACGGCTGAAAACGGTTTATCTTGAGATGCTTGGAGAGGCCAATGTCGGAATAATGCTTTATACCTTCGCCTCCTCCCCTATAATGGATGGAGATAAGATAATAGGCGTCATCACAGAAAGCAAATCAGGACGCCTTGCAGTGCTTGCAAAGATCATAATCGATGCAACAGGCGATGGGGATATTGCAGCAAAAGCGGGAGTTCCCTATTTCACAGGAAGGGAAAGCGATGGAAAGATGCAGCCTGCAACGCTCATGTTCAAGGTAGCCGGAGTGGACACAGACCGGGCAGTATTTCCAGGGGCATTTGAAGACCATATCCAGATCCCGCTAAAAGATAAGAAAGCTCTTGCAGATGGGAAAACCGCTACAGAGGACATACAGAAACTCGGAGAAGAGAACCTTCCCTCACCTTCTGGGCATGTCCTGCTTTACAGGTCAACACTGCCAGGGGTTGTGACATGCAATATGACGAACGCAATAGGCATCGACGGCACGAAGGCTGAAGATCTTACGAAGGCATACATCAACTGCCGGTTCCAGATGGATAAAATAGTAGAATTCCTCCGTTCTTTCGTTCCAGGCTTTGAGAACTGCTATGTCATAAGTTCTGCCTCCCTGATAGGCATAAGGGAGACACGCCATTTCAAGGGAGAAGAAACGATTACGGAAAAGGACATACTTGAGGCGCGTGTATTTGAAGACTGGATCGTGACAAAGGCAAGCTTTAATTTCGATGTGCACAACATGAGCGGAAACGGCCTTGATGAGACAGGAGTCCAGAAAGGTTTCAGGCAGAAGAAAGGCTATACGATCCCCTACGGATGCTTCGTCCCGCTGAAAGTGGATAACCTTTACCTTGCAGGAAGGAATATCTCCGGCACACATATGGCACACTCGAATTACCGTGTAATGCCTATCTGTGCGAATATGGGACAGGGTGTTGGGATTGCAGCATCCATCTGCGTTAAGAAAAACACAATCCCAAGGAAACTGGACTACCACCTGGTTCAGGAGAGGCTGAGGGAACTTGGAGTTGAACCATGATTGAACTGAAGGCAGATCTTGCAGTAATTGGCGGCGGCCTGAGCGGAACAGTCGCAGCGATAGCCGCTGCAAGGAATGGAATAAAAGTGATACTTGTGAACGACCGTCCAGTCCTTGGAGGGAACGCCTCCAGCGAATTCAGGATGCACATATGCGGCGCTGATTACCATATGTCGAGGAAAAATGCGAGGGAAACAGGCATTCTTGAGGAGATTGAGCTTGAGAACAAAAGGAGGAATCCGGATTTCTCCTACCCCATCTGGGATGAAATAATCAGGGAGAAAGTGGAAAACGAAAAGAATATCACACTGCTTTTGAACACTTACATGCATTCAGTTAAGCACTCAGGAAACAGGATAATATCATGCAAATGCCTGCAGAGCACAAGCGAAAAGGCTTTCCTCATAAGCGCATCATTCTTTGTTGATGCCACCGGAGATGGATCGCTTTCTGAAAAAGCCGGAGCAGAGTACAGGATAGGAAGGGAAGGAAGGAATGAATATAACGAATCACTTGCCCCGGAGAAGGCAGACTCTGTTACGATGGGAAGCTCTATAATGTTCCAGGCAGAGGAACTTGATCATCCGGTGAAGTTCATAAAGCCTGACTGGGCATACAGTTACAGTGAAGAGGATCTTGCAAACAGGGATCATAGTTCAATTAAAAGCGGCTACTGGTGGATCGAGCTTGGAGGAGATAGGGAGAAGATAATAGAAGATGCTGAAGAGATACACAGCGAACTTAGAAAAGTTCTCTATGGAATCTGGGACCATATAAAGAACCGCGGAGATCATGGTGCAGAAAACTACACTCTATCCTGGGTAAGCCCTATAGCTGGAAAAAGGGAGAGCCGCAGGGTAATTGGAGACTATGTCCTAAGAGAGGATGACATAAACAGCTGCCGCATATTCGATGATGCAGTTGCTTATGGCGGATGGCCTATGGATATCCACACATCAGGAGGCTTTCTCAGGCAGGACGATGTTCCTACCGTGTGGAATCATGTTGAGGACATATACACAATTCCATACAGATGCTACTACTCAAGGAACATAGAAAACCTTTTCATTGCGGGAAGGATCATCAGTGCAAGCCATGTCGCATTCTCCTCTGCAAGAGTAATGGGAACATGCGCAGTAGGTGCTGAGGCAGTTGGCAATGCAGCCTCAATTGCTATCAAAAAAGGACTGAAGAGCGCACGCGATGTTGGCAAGCATATAAGGGAACTGCAGCAGAAACTGCTGAAAGATGACTGTTTTATCCCAGGCTTCAGGAATGAGGATGAACATGATAAAGCACGGAAAGCAGTAATCACATGCACAGCAGGAAAGAATCCAGCTGATGTCATCAACGGCTATGCAAGGAGCATAAAGGAAGATGTGAATGCATGGATTGCAAATATATCAGAAGGAGCCAGCCTGACTCTCTCTTTCAAGGAAAAAGAGAAGATAAGCGAGATCAGGATCACTTTCGATTCAAACCTTTCCCAGGAAATAACTCCATCAATTATTGAGGAAGTCCTTGAGAGGGCAGAAAGGCAAAGCCCTTCTACCCTTGTAAACGGATTCTCAATTGAACTGAAAGATGGAGGCTTATCCATTTTCAGGGAGGAAAGAAGTACAGAAGGACAGCGTCATATCATAATAAGGCTAGATACTCCCCTTTATGCTGACAGCATGACACTTACCCTTCTCTCCTCTTTCGGAAAAGATGAAGTCAAGGTGTTTGAAATCAGGGTTTATTAATGAGGAAAAGGAAGATGGGAGACCCTTTGTCTCCCACCTGCCTGTTTCAATTCGAGGAAATCCATTCAAGCGCAGCAGAAAGGCGTGGATCCATTCCGCTGTTGAAGGCTTCACTGTTATATTTAATGTATTCGTCTACTGGAAGCCCCTTCCCTTCATATCTGTTTCCATCCAAATATTTCATCTGGCAGAAAGGAGTGTACAGAAGCGAGATAAACGGCATGACTGCTGTAATTCCTCCATTGTATCTCTCCTCAGATTCTTCATTGAGAGATCCCATGCCGCCGCATGAACTGGAACCGAACAACCTCACATTATATCCATAGCCATCCCTTAGTGCCATGAATGCACAGGTGGACATCTCGGCACATGATACACTGCTATCATTTAAAATGACAGCCAAAGGAATATCTTCATTGAATGTCCCGACATCAAAAAGTTCAGACCTGCTGACAATAAAAGGGGTCCAGGCATTGTAATCCGTCCTGTTCTCGCTGGCCTTTCTTCGGGTATACCCAATCGTAAGGCTGTCAACATCATCAGGAAGCAAAGCAGTCCATAGAATGGACATATCTGCAATGTTTCCACCAGTATTGCCTCTCAGGTCAATTATTATGCCCTTAGTATCTGCAGATGATGCCATATTATAGAATTCTTCCACAATTGATGTGACGGCATTATCTTCACCCTTTATAGCTGCCTCGGCAAAGAAATCGTAAAACATGAAAGTGTTGAAAGAAAAATAGACAATTCCATCTTCAGTCTTTCCAAGAACTATGTGAAATGGAGTTTCTGAGGCGCCAGTATCCACAACCTTATACACATACTGCATCGTACCGAACTTATACTTCGTGGCAAGAGGGCCAGAAGGCACAGAGCTTCCGATTACTTCAGAAGGAAGGCAGAAAGTATTATTCATGATAGCCACCGTATTTTCATAGAAGCATTCACGCCATGATGAGAATTTAGGATCCTGACGGTACTCTGTATCAGAGAAGAATCTGAATAATTCATCATCAGTAAAGCCATATTCCTTCAATGACCTGTAGGTAGACGGGGAAATCTGAAAGGCATTATTTCTCTGATCATCCATTTGCAGCAGATAGTGTCCATCACTAAGGTCTTTTGTTATATCAAAGAAATACCTATATGCCTTTAGCGAATTCTCCTTCTGCTCGCTGTCGCTTCGATCAGTATCATTGACAAGTCCAAGGCTGTCAAATTTACCTCTATACTCGTCATAAACGCTGTCCCACCCTCTTCCTTCATCATAGTCAAGATTCCAGAACACATAGTTTGTACTCATCTTCTTCCAGAAGATTTCGAAAGTTTCTCCCCATGTCTCAGGTTCTCCAAAATCCCTTGAAAGGTCCGGCTGAGGACGGCACGATACTGCAAAGAAGACAAGCAGAAGCAAAACTGCAATCTTACATATTTTTTTCATGCGACCCTCCACATAAAGCCAGCATCTACGGAGATGCTGTCAAAATAGCTGTGGGCTGCCATATAAGAATCCTTTGCAAGGCTTGTCAGCCCGTATTGATAGCGGGCAAGAATATAAAAGCTTCCAGCGCCCTCAAACTCATAAGATGTTCCAATCTCTGCTATAAGCCCTGCATCAAAGAGATTGTCATCCGCAGTGAATTCGAGATGGGCATAATACTCATCCCAATAATCCCCATAAGGGGCATTGGAGATGTCTATCAGGGACTCTCCTTTTGCATAGTCCAGGACACGCACTCCGACATAGGCTCCCCCGCCAACGAAAAGCCTGAATTCATCAAGAGGAAGAGAAAATCTCAATGTGAAAGGAATATCTATTGCATGATGCATCTGGATATAATTATCAACATACCTATCATCAGGCATGGCAGTAGAAGTTTTGGTATATTCGCTGCTTCTCATGATCCAGCGAATTCCAGTATTCAGAGAGAACCAATTGTTCACCCTATATTCAACGGGAACCGACACATCAAAGCCATGCCAGTTTCCATTCACCGTTCCAGACCACCCTGTTGCGGTATTGATGATATTGTAATTGTAGCCTGCTTCCACACCGATATTCAGACTGCTATTTGCGAACACACTCTGCAATGCAAGAAGACCAAGCAACAAAGATACTATAAGTTTTTTCATAAATTACCCGTTAATCCCATCTTATAAAACTGATAGAACAAGCCCGCCTCTGCATCTAATCAGATACAAAAAGCGGACCCGAAATGGATACAGCAGAAAGTAAAATAAGCTTTCTGCACATAATCAGTTCATTGGAAGATATCTGAACCCGTATTCGCCGCTTCCGTCTTTTGCGGGATTTCCATTTGGTCTGAAGTCAAAATATACCGCTTCAGGACCAGAAATATCGCGGCCTTTTTCTATTGTTAATGTAGCAGCATATATGCCAACATCTGTATCTGCCATGATATAAAAATAGTCTCCGTAGTCGGGACTAATAGGGGATCCTGAATAAGATGGATCGATCATGCTAGGGACATCTTCCTGCCTGTATCTGACTTCTCTATCGGAATCTGCATTGCCGCTCTTACCCTTAATATTATATATGAGCTCGATGCAGTTTTCAGTTGCATGTATGCCAACGAAATATCTCTGTCCCTCTAGTGCGCCTTCCCTTGTTGCGTCCTGTGTCTCTGTATATATGGTTCCATTATTGATATCAAGCAACCACTGAGGAACCGTATATCTATATGTTACCTGCCCCCCCCCGAAGTCACAAGAAACAATAAAAACTAATGCAAATACTGCAAGTAATGCAAATATTAGTTTTTTCTTCATATGAATTCTCCTCTGAATCTTTTTGGAAAATTATACATCACAAAATAAATTCATAAAAGAATAATCAACATTTTATGAGATCAATAGTAAGCGTCAATTACCCCCTAATCCACAGGCCAAAGGCTTTCCAGTATGCTTATCTGTATTGGGAGAGAAGCCTATGAAAAGAAATGAAATAATTGTACTTGGCAAGAAATACAGTGATCTTATGGCAAACGAAGGAATGTCCATTACTGAAATCGCAGCAATGGAAGGAGTTTGCAGGACTACAGTATATGACAGGATCAATACCTATCGGGAATCTGAATTAGATGATGCTTTTGTTAAGGTGGAGCAAATCAATGAGTTTGAGCCTGTTATTTGCAGCGGCAGCATTTCAATCGAATACCACGGGGCCCACATCCAGGCTGATGAGTCTAACCTGGCATTAATACTGAAGGCTTTAAGGGAATGCTAGCA
>CASFJV010000014.1 GCA_949295125.1 uncultured Spirochaetales bacterium | reverse complement strand
TGTTGCCCTCTCCTCTTCAGAGAGTGCATTCACATCGATCCTTGAGAGCATGATGTCAAACTCAGCCATCGTCCATGGTCCTGTTGTGGATGGAAGGGCAAGCCCTGTTGATATATAAAGATTCTTCATAGCCCTGTAGATTGGGCTGTCAACACTTACTATCTCCTGCCTGTTGGTATCAGTAATTGATGCAAAAAGCATGCCTGATGAGGCAGCGAGAAATAGCAGTATGCACAAAAAGATTTTTGCTGTTTTCTTCATATAGAATCCTCTGAAATAATATTGTTCCTTCATTCTAGCATGTTTAGGTGAAGATGCAATGCATGATCCATTACTGTTTTAATTAACCAGTTGTTTACATACCTCTCCTTACAGTTCACAACCATTTTACTTTTCCGCAAGGACAGTTAACCCTTTTCCCACTACGATAATGCCAGATAGAAATTCGGGAGGAAATATGAATTTCAAGAAGAAAGCAATTTTAGTTGTCTCACTTATCTTAATCAGCCTCTCAGTATTTGCAGAAGGCACAACAGAGACAAGGGAAGCAGTTGCAGAGTACACATCAGACGCATCCCCAAAGTACATTTTCATGTTCATCGGAGACGGTATGTCTTCCCCTCAGACAAATGCTGCTCAGGTTTTTGGAGGAGTAAATGAGCCAGGAAGGATCGAGCTGGACAAGCTTACATTCACACAGTTCCCTGTAGTAGGAATCCAGTACACACAGGACTCAACTTCATTCTGCCCAGATTCAGCCAGCACAGCTACAAGCCTCTCTTCAGGATATAAGACACACAGCGGAGTTATCGGAATGGGAGTTGATAAGATGACAGCTGGTGTTACTATTGCAGAAAAGCTGAGAGACCAGAAAGACTACAAGATCGGCGTAGTATCCACAGTAACACTCAACCACGCAACTCCTGCAGCATACTATGCACATGTCGCATCCAGGAACAGCTACTATGAAATCGGGCTTCAGATGGCAGCATCAGACTTCGATTACTTTGGCGGTGGTTCCCTTCTAAGCGCAGATGAGGAAGGAAAGGAAAACCTCTATAAGGTAATGGAAGACAATGGATACCTGGTAACAAATGACAGGGATGAGATCCTCAGCCTCAACGCAGAGTCAGGCAAGGTATATGCAATTTCTCCGGTTCTCCAGGACGATGGCGCAATGAAGTATGCTATTGATGCAAATGATTCAGAGCTCCAGCTCAAGGATTTCGTAAGAAAGGGCATCGACGTACTCTATAACGACAATGGATTCTTCTTCATGATCGAGTCTGGAAAGATCGACTGGGCAGGACACGCTAACGACGCAGTTGCAAACATCTATGACACACTTGCATTCGATGAGGCAATTGAAGTTGCACTGGAATTCGCATTCAACCATCCAGATGAAACACTCATCGTAGTAACTGGTGACCATGAGACAGGCGGTATGACAATCGGATATGCACAGACAGGCTACAATACAGCTTTCGATATCCTCAAGAGCCAGAAGACTTCTTTCGTAGCATTTGATGAGATGCTTGCGGAAATGGGAAGCTATACATTTGAAGAACTCCTGACTCTCGTTGAAGAGAACTTCGGACTTGTAGCTCCTGGAAAAGAAGCAGCAAACCCTGCACTTGTACTTGACGAATATGAGTACAGCAGGCTTGAAAAGGCTTATAACGACCAGCTCAGCGGAAACGTTGACGGATATGAGGAAAGCCTGCTCTATGGCGGATACAATCCGATCTCAGTAACACTTACGCACATCCTTAACAACAAGGCTGGCATCGGCTGGACAAGCTATGCACACACTGGCCTTCCAGTTCCAGTATATGCATTCGGCGAAGGTGCAGAGCTCTTCAGCGGAGCATATGACAACACTGAAGTGGCAAAACGCCTGATGAGCCTTACAGATGTTGAGTAATAGGTAAAAGCATTGCTTTTGGCGGGGCTTGGTCCCCGCTTTTCTGTTTTAAGTGGAGATAAAATGACAGCAGACCGCAAAGACATAATTTTCATAATACTGTTCATCATAATGGGCATAATCCTTATCCTGATTCCAACAGGCTTTGAACGCGACATCTACTACAATGCAAAAGGAGAGAAAGCACGCGTTCTCTCCACAGATGACAGCACTGTTATACAGACAGGGCTTTTCAGGCAGGGAGAGCAGAGATGTACGGTGGAAATTCTTTCCGGAGAGCATAAGGGAGAAGTGAGGGAAGCAGTCAACCTGCTCTCCGGCAGCCTCAAGGCTGACAAGATGTTCAGGGAGGGGGAAATTGCCTGGACTCTGATAGAAATGGATGATGATGAAAACATAATATTCATCAACATGATCGATCACTACCGCCTTTCAAAAGAGATAGTGCTTGCAGCAATCCTGGCCCTCTCTCTCATTGCCTTTTCTGGCATCAGGGGAATAAGGACGATCTCCTCGTTTGCCTTTGCATTCCTGCTGATCTGGAAGATCCTGATACCTTTCACCCTCAAGGGCTATAACCCATTGATAATCTCAACTGCGGCACTCATCGTGATGACGATCTTTACACTTCTGCTTGTATCAGGGGTGAACAGGAGGGCACTCTCAGCAATACTTGGATCCGTAAGTGCGATACTCATTACTGTAGTTCTCTCTGCAATAACGACAGAATACCTTGCTCTTCATGGTTCAGTCCTTGAGCAGAGCGAGAGCCTCTTATATTCAGGCTTCATGGATCTGGACCTTACAAAACTCCTTTCTGGCGTTGTCGTCCTTTCAGCCGGTGGAGCCATAATGGACCTCTCCATTGACGTATCGGCAGCAATGTGGGAAGTCAAGGAGCACTCATACGGCATCTCCCGCACTGCACTGTTCAAATCCGGAATGGAAGTTGGAAGGGCTGGAGTTGGAACACAGTGCACTACCCTGCTTCTTGCATATATGGGATCATTCTTGACCCTTATGATGGTATATATGGCACAGAGCACCCCTATACTCAACATACTTACAAGCAAGAGCATCGCTTCTGAAATAATGCAGAGTGTCCTTGGAGCCCTCTCACTTGTCCTTGTGACTCCCCTTACTGCGCTCTTTGCCTCATTCCTCTTTGATGGAAAGAAATAATTTTTTGCACTTGCTATGTTTATTTTTTCACACTAATATAAAGCCTAAGGCAAATGTATTTCATAGGAGGCAAAAGATATGAAGAGATTTTTACTCATACTGCTGGCTGTTTCAGCTCTCTCTGCCCCGCTCTATGCAGAAACAGATATTGATCTGTCACTTGGGGCATCGACGAACTATTTCTCCCTTGGCCTGGACTCAAGCAAAGGACAGGCAGAATTTAAAGGCTCTGTTTCCCTGAATGTTGAGGGGGATTTCTACTTTAACAGGGGAAATGGATTCTATGTGGATCTTGGGTATGTTGAAAGCACGATTATCCTTGGTGCAGGATATGCATACACTACCCCTGTCGGCAACCTTGACATGATCCTGACTGCAGGACCTTTTTTCGAACTTCAGGGATCAAATGTGACAATGGGTGCAGACTTCAAGACTGTTTTCCAGACCTATTTCAGTGGCAACAGCGGAATGTTTGCCCGATTCGGCGCTTCACTCAACCTTGAATTCCTGAGCATTGCAAACAATGATGTTTCAGGCTACTTCAATATGGAACTGCTTATTCCGGAAGTCGCAATCGGATACAAGTTCTAGAACGGCTTTATCTCATAGCTGTTCTCAATTTCTTCAAAGAGCTCCTGGGAAAATTCCGGGAGCTTTATTTCTTCCTCTTCAAGTCCGAATATCCTGAGCGTGTTCAGGCCGAAAAGCTTCCTTAATGATGCATCAGGGACTCCATCCTCCTTCAGCCTTTGCAACAGGAGGAGCATGCCGGAAAAGCATGGAATGCCGCTTGCTCCCATAAGCTTATCTTCTGCCCTGTGAGGGGCATGGTCTGACTCAATATTGTCTATAAGGCCTTCCTTTATGGCGCTGTATATGAACATCTGATCCTTCCTGCTTCTTAATGGAGGGTTCATTTTAAGCCCTCTTTTCCTGTCTTTTGCATCATCTCGGCTTAAGAGGGCATGATGAGGAGTTGCACCCATTGAGATGGAAAGCCCCTCAGATTTTGCTTTCAGGACTTCATTTACAGCCTCTTCTGTTGATATATGGCAGATATGAAGATGCCCAGGAAAGCCTTCTTCCCGGACTAGGGAAATAATGTCCTTAACAGATTCTATCTCGCTTTGAGGGGGACGGGCATCAGAATGGCTTGAGAAGTCTTTGGGGTCATATAAGGAAGGGTTATTCAGGCTTTCCTTCTCTGCGTGCACTGCAAGGACTCCCCTATAATTAGAAGCGCTGAGGCACCTGATTACCTTCCTCTGCTCCTCAATATCCACAATTCCCATATTCCCTGTACTGTGGGAGAGGAACATCTTGAGTCCGACAACAAGCGGAAAGAGCTCTGAGTGAAGGCTGACCATATCCCTTACCTGATCAGGGTCACCAGTAAGCCCGGCAAAAACATGGTAATGCATACTCAGTTTTCTTGCCACATCAAGGCCAAGTGAAAGCCGCTTTAGGATTATCTCCCTTCCCGTGAGAGGAGGATCTGTATTCGGCATGTCAAAAAGGCGGGTAATTCCTGCTTTTTTTGCCACACCCATTCCATGAAGGACTGTTTCCTTACCGCTCTGCTTCCAGTCCCTTAAGTGAACATGAGGATCGACCATCTAGATCTCCAGGTTGTTTTCAAGAATATAGCTGTAAGAGACGAATGTCCCTTCCTTGCATGTGAGCTTATCACCACAGACGCATTCTCCGCAAAGCCCGATGCCGCACATGGTGTTCTTCTCCAGGCTGAGCATGATCCTTTCTGGAGGCATGCCATAGCCAAAGAATATCTCTGCTGCTTTCTTCATCATCACGCTTGGGCCTACTATGTATGCAGCCTTATCGCCTTTTGCATCCTCAGCCGTTATGCTCTCAAGAATCCTTCCCGGCCTTCCGTCATCCGGTATCACCTGGTACTTGCCATACCCTTTCAGCTCATCCTCCAGAAGCCCTTTCTTTCCACTCTCCAGGCTTGGAAGAGCTGTCCTTATATCCATGGCAGTACCCTCTTCCTTCAGCTTTGCTGCAAGAAGGTTCAGCACTACCGTTCCAGTTCCGCCTCCGATCAGGATAGCCTCTTTTGTCCTTGGGTTATCGATCATCTTTCCAGAAAGTCCCCTTACATAGACAGTATCCCCTTTCTCAAGGTTCTTCATGGCTTCTGTAAAAGGTCCGCGGACTTTTATTATGAACGTGAGAGGATCATTCTTCGCGACACTGAACGGACGCTCTCCTGCATCCGATGTGAAGAGGAAGCAGTACTCTCCGGCCCTGCAGTCCTCCTTTCCATCGAGGGTCAGGATAACCGTGTCTTCTGAGTACATTGTCTTATCTAGGACAGTATGCTTCCTGTACTCGTACATCCTATGGTCGTTTGAAAGATATGGCGAGACATCCTTTCCGCTCTTCACTGCGCTGAAATATGGTTCATAGTCCTTCATCGCAACACGGGAAATGGCAGATCCGATTCCAACAGAATCTGCTCCGGCTTCCATCATGGCCTTTGCATCAGAAGCTGTTGTAACACCGCCCATTCCAAGGATTATCGGATCATCGCCGACAGCATCCCTTATCTCCCTTATCTTTTCAAGAGCCTCTTCTTTTACCCACTCTCCGCTTGCCCCTCCTTTTCCGCCAATCGCGTTATGAAGGACTTTTTTGCCATCGAGGAAGTACTCCTCAGGGCCTACTGTGTTTATCGCAGCAATTCCGTCAGCCCCTTCAGAAACTGCAGCCTTTGCAATCTCTCCGATATTTTCCACATTCGGAGTGAGTTTTGCGATAAGAAGGCTCTTCTGGCCTGGAAATGCCTTCCTTATTCCCCTGATATACTCCCTGACAAGATTGATATCCGTTCCAATTGAGGCGCCGTATCCTTTAGCTGCATGCGGACATGAGAGGTTAAGCTCTATCATGTCAGCAACATCATCAAATTTCCTTACAAGCGTTATGAAATCTTCAACACTGTTTGCAGAGACTGAGACATTGAGAATTGCCCTCAGCCCTTTTTCCCTGAGCTCTTTCAGCTCCGGATAAGCTGAGTCCATTCCCGGATTCCTGAGCCCGACAGAGTTGCCGAAATCCCATGGGCGCGGAGAGTATATCACAGGCATTGCATTTCCCTTATTTGGACTGACCTGGAAACTTTTTGTGGTGATTATATCCACGGAAGGGATCTTCCTGTCAAAAAGGCTTATCAGCTCCTTTTTGGTAGTTGCCACGCCAGAGACCGTGGATAGGATTATATTCCCGCTCTTATGGCTGAGGTGAAGTTTTTCATAAGCTTTACTGGACATTATAAGGAGGCCTCCTTGACCAATGCTTTAATATTATCCATGCAGAGCTCAAGCCAGTTTTCAGGAGCCTCCCCCTTCTTCCATGGATGAGTCAGCGCACTTGATGAGTTTATGCGGCTGAGCCTGATATCATAACCGGCACTCTTCATGACTCTTATTACATCCGTTGCACTTCCGCCCTGGCTTCCAACGCCCGGGATGAGCATAGGGATGTCCTTTCCTGCAAAGTACTTTGCTACGGCCTCAAACTCAACCATGTTTGTAGCCCCGACAACTGCACCTATTCCTTCAGCATCATCATGCCATTTGACTATCATATGGCTTACCGCAATATAGAGAGGGTAAACGACATGCTCGTCAACAGGATCGATCATGGCACGGTTCTGGAGGTCTGCACCGCCTGGATTGCTTGTGCGGTTAAGGACGTACATCCCTTTACCATCCTTTGCAAAAGGAAGGACGCTGTCACTTCCCATGAAAGGGGAGACTGTAACGGCATCTGCATTCCAACTTCTGAATGCCTCTTCTGCATAGTTGGCGCTGCTCCTTGCAATATCTCCCCTCTTGCTGTCCAGAATGACAGGGGTGGAAGGGAAATACCTGTCAATCAGGTCCATAACGCCGGCAAGTGCCACGGAACCCGGGAAATCCTTCTTCCTTGGCATGTCAAGCTTTGAGTAGTATCCGATATTAGGCTTGAATGCAGCTACCTTTATTCCATCTGCTGCCATTCTTGAAAAGAGGGTATCAAAGAACCTTGTGATCCTCTCTGCTGTGCCAAGCTCCTTATATGGCATGACATCAAGCTGGGGATCAAGGCCCATGCACACTACGTTTCCAGCTCTCTCTGCACTCTTTATCAGGGTATCCTTATAGCTCATACGCCCTCCCTTGGAAATCCTCTCTTTTCTCCCCATCCAAATGGATCCTTCCTCCATTCGTGTAGCGCTTCAGCTTCTTCCTCTGTTATGTATCCAGTCTCTTCCGCAGTCTTGATCATGAGATCATAGGAGAGAATCGTATGGTATGCACATGACGGCTTTAGTGCAGCAAAGGCCTCATAGCTTAAAGAGAGCCCGTAAGTGAATATGCCAAGGCATGTATCACAGATTCCCCCTGCGTTCCTTATTGCCTCTACAGCCTTTATGCTTGATGATCCCGTAGAGATAAGATCCTCAATGAGGAGGACACTCTTTCCATTATAGCTTCCATCCTTTCCAAGCCCCTCTATCTGGTGACCAAGCCCATGATCCTTGCTGGAAGACCTGACATAGCTGAGGCTTTTTTTCAGCCTGTCAGCAAGGCTTGTAGCATGAGGGATTCCTGCAGTTGCAGTCCCTGCAATGTTGTCTATCTTCAAGGAAAGAGATTCAACCATATCTGAGAATGCATCACAGATCAGCGCCCTGTACTGGGCAGATGCAAGGAACTGCCTGTTGTCATTGTAAATTGGCATCCTGTATCCGCTAGCCCATCTGAAAGGTTCCTTCACATTAAGCCTTATAGCCCCGAGTGAGAGGGCAGCCCTGGCAAGCTGAGAGCCGTAATAGTTCTGAATTTCATTTAGAGTCTTCATGTTTCCTCCTCAAAATCAATTATCTTATTCTAGCATTATTTATCTTTTATTCCAAATCTCTTTGAATGTATGCACCCTGCCGCAGTATGCACATGCATAAGTGTCTTCCTTTGTCCTGTAGAATGCTGCAGGAACCCCTTCCTTGCTCTCAGGGGAAGAGATGCAGGCATCATTCTTGCATGACATATCCTCAAAGTTGTAAATGCGTGGAGGCATATGGGTGCGGAATTTCTTCTCAACTTTTCCATCCCTGATTATGTTGAGAGTGCAGTGCGGTGCGATGGCAGCCAGCCTCTTGAGCTCCTTCCTTGATAAGTCTGAGATGCCCGGGCGGAATATTATTCCCTTGTACCTTCCGTCTGATCCCTGGCTTATCCACTCTCCGCCCCTTCCGTCATCAAGGCCGAGCACTGATGATATTAAGCGGATGTGCTTCCTGATCTCCTCAGGGCTGTCTCCCTTGCATATATGGTCAATTACAATGCCGTTCCTAAGTGGCCTGACACCTTCGGAGATGTTCTTTTCCCTGCTCTTGTTCTCAGGCTGAACCTCAACTATATACTCCTCACTCTTATAGTCTTTCTCCTCAGCCCTTGCACCGTGGAAATCATCCCCTGTTTTTCCTGCAATAAGGGAAAGGAGGACCATGCGGCAGTACATTCCGTTAATTGCCTGTGCCTCCCAGCCATTGAGGCTTGTCTTGTCAAGGAATGTAGGAATAGTAGGATGTTCCTTATGGCGCGGAAGTGGATGGTAGAATTTTGTTCCCTCCCTTAAAAGCGGCATGAACTCCTTTTTAAATGTTATTGCCTCCCTGAGCTCTGCCTCCTTCTTAAGGATCCTTTCACCCATCCTCTCAAGCTGTGGACGGGTAAAATACCAGATCTTAGCAATCTTTCCGCCCTTCAGGTAAGCTTCAATGGATGGATAGATGTTAACTTCAAAACCATTGTCCTTCATTATCTCTATATAGTTTTCAGGCATCATCAGCTCCTGCGGTGCTATCAGGTCAACTGTAACGCTGTCAAAGATCTTGAGCCCGTCTGCTTTTGAATGCACTGTGCGCCCATGGTACAAATCACCAACGAGGGCCACATGGATATGTGAGAAATCCATATCCTGGTTTTCCAGGAAAGAGAATTCATCAAGCAGTTCCTGCGTCGGATGCTCATGCTTTCCATCTCCTGCATTTATGAATGCCGGCTTATATGGCTGGCCATTGCGCTCTGCATACTCACTGCACTCCTCACTGAGCCATTTAGTCAGCCCTTCAACCTTGCTGCGTACGATGAAGATCCTGTTTGAATAGCCGGAAAGCATATTGAATGTATCTGCATAGCTTTCGCCCTTATTGATGCTTGAAGAGGATGAGAGAAGCTCAGATACCTTTGCATGATGGAAGTTGGCTGCATTCCTGAAGCTCTCCTTTGTTCTCGTGCTGTCTTCAAGGAATACCTCATAAATGCCGAAATCAGGATCGTTGATCCTGAACTCATCCATCTTCTTCTCATCATTTTCCAGTATTGCTTTTTTCAGCTCTGCTGTCTTTCTAAAGAAATACCTTCTCTCTTCAATTGAGAAGTCCTCGATCACACATAAGCTTCTTCCTTTGAAAACGTTTGACATCATTCCTCCAAAAAAAAAGCGACTCCGCAAAGAGCCGCTACAGATTCAAATTGAAATAATAAGGCTAAGGAAAGAAGTGTTTAAATTGTTTATCTTGCCTTTTGCCATATTCATACTGTCGAGATAGCATATCCAAAAAGAGATTTTTAGTCTACCTGTTTTCTTCCTTTTGCATCATCATCTGCCTCAATTGCAGAGAGGTAGTCATCAATATTCCTTTTAAGAGTGCTGTTTTCCCTTGCCTTCACATCTTCCTTTTCCTCTTTCCTTGATGGAAAGTAAGCTTTCTTTGCCTCCGGCCACGATGAATTCTCTTTCCTCCTGAGCCTTGCCTTCATCTGAGCCTTGTAGATCCTGCCGTACCTGCCTTTCTTCTTTACATACTGCTTCTTGATCTGCTCTCCGTCTTTTTTAGGCATATAGCCATAGCCATATCCATAGCCATACGAATGCTTGTCAGAACTTGAGGAATCATCAAGGGCAAGGCCATTGAGGGCAGCCCCTATGATATTCGCACTGCTATCCCTGAGCCCATCGCAAAGGGCCCTGACCTCATCACTTGTGCTGATTCCCGCCCTTGCAACAATCAGGACTCCCCTTGCAACGCTTGCAATTGTCAGAAGCTCTGATGCATATAAGAGAGGAGGAGCATCAAAGAAAATATAGTCATAATAGCCTTCAACACCTGAAATGAATTCTGAGAGTGCCTTTGCCTGAATGACTATTGAAGGGACAATCATGTTCTTTCCAGTTCCAATGATATGCAGGTTAGGCACTTCATCATATGGAATCCTGATTGCATCCTCAGCCCTTACCTCCCCTGAAAGCACATCTACGATGCCAACATCAGAATGCCTGACTTCAAATACGTTCTCAAGATTCGGCATCCTGAGATCCATATCCACAACAAGGACTTTCTTGCCGTTCAGGGCAAGGGCATATGCGATGTTTGCAAGCGTCGTTGTCTTTCCATCGTTCTTTCCAGGAGAGCAGATCGTGATTGCCTTGCTCTCAAGCCGTTTGCCATAGATCATGGCAGATGCAATATGCTTATAGCGCTCTGAGATGAATGACATGGGATCCAGGCTGAGATCTATACCCCTTTCGCCCTTGTCCTCTGCATTCTTCAGTGGAATCCATCCAAGGATTGGGACACTTGATGAAAGGGCTTTCTTGAGGTCTTCCTTGTTCTTTATCCTCTTGTCCATCAGGAAGTAAAGGACAGAGATGCCAAGGCCGATGAATATGCCAAGGAATCCTGCGATAAGCAGTACCTTTGCCTTCTGCGGAGAAACAGGGATCTCTGGAAGCACGGCCTCATCGATCAGAGTGACGTTTTCAGTGATGCTTGACTCAAAAAGGGCTGTCTGGCTTTCTGCTTCCCTTAAAGAGAGCACCAGCTGCTGATACCCTTCAACTTCGCTTTCAAGCTCCATCTGCATTCTCTCAAGGCTCGGAACCTTATCGAGCTCAACATTGATGTTTGCCAGAAGGGAGTCTATTACATCAAGCCTCCTCTGTCCAAGCGTCATCTGCACGAAATATCCTGCATACTCCAGTGCACCTTCACCCTGCAGTATGCCGCTTAGCATTCCAGAAAGGTAGTTTTCCAGATTTGTTTCTGTTGAAGACATCATCTGTGTCAATGTGTAATACCTTGCCTGCTGCGAAGCACTTAACGGGGAGCTCTGGTTATTTGAAGTGGATCCAAGGAAATCATAATAGATCGTCTCGTTGTACCATGAGATGATGCTGTCCAGGTCATTGGCAACTACCTGATCCTGCTCCCACCTTGCCCTTATGTCGGAAAGCCCTTCATACAAGCTCTCAAAATCAGAAATATACCTCCTTGTCTCCTCAACTTCCATCAGCAGCGGATCCCTGGCCATTGTCAGGTAGCTCATCTGCAGAAGAAGCATCCTGTTCTCCTCGCTCAGCTGTAGCATGCTGTTTTCGCTCTGGAAATTGCTCAGCTTTGTTGATGCTTCAACCAGCCTCTCTTCCATCTTTGGTATTTCAGCAGAGATGAATTCAAGCTGGTTGGAGGCACTTGTCCTGGCAATTCCTGTAAGCACATCTGAATAGCTTTCAATGAATGCATTGCAGAAATCGCGCGCAAATTCAGGATTGGAGCTTGTAACCGTAATGTTAAGGTATGGAGTGTCAGAAACGGGAGAGACTGTCACCATATTCTGGAGGGATTCATAAGTCAAAGGGTTCTCAAGCTCGGAATATGGTGTGCCATCGCTGGTTTCATACTGGCTCAGGTCAAGCTTTTCAATTGCATTTCTATAAGTCGTCCTGCTATTAAGTATCTCAAGCTCGGTGGAAATGTTCCGGCTTGTTGAGAATCCAGCATCAAAAATAGACGAAAGATTGATATCATTGAACGGCTCTACCATTATAGATGCAGTAGCCTCATATGTCGGGACCGCATTCATAAGGTAGACTACTGCAGCTGCTACAGCGATGATGAACGCAAGTACTGTTATCCAGAGATTGGAGAAGATGCTCTTAAAAAGGGCAACCAGGTCTATCTCCATATCATCATTTCTTTCATTTTCACTCATATTTCACCTTAATTCTGGAAGTTCGCAATATCTGAAGAGATTGTGACAATTGATGCTACAAGCCCTACAATGCTTGTTACAAGGGCAACGACCGTCACAGTGCTTGCAAGCTTTTCAGATAAGTCATCCCTATCCACTTCTATTTTGCTCTCTGGAGTAAGTGGATCATTAAAGCCCATCCTCATTCCAGATTTGTCATAGATCTTAGTACCCTTTTCACCTTTGCTGTTTGCACTGTAGCCACCTGCGAGGTTTATATAGTACTCAGCATCGCGTCCAGGCACGTAGCCATAGAGGCCAGGATTCTCAACCCCTCCGGTAACAGAAACATGCATCTGCATAAATGGAATGAAGAATCTGTCAGATGCCTTTAGCTTCAGGTTTCCGCTCTCTGCTCCATTATAGAGAATCTCATTGAAGTCCAGCATGATGGTCTTTCCATCCCTTACAAGATATGCACCCTCCAGGTTTGAGGAGTCAATCAGGTAATCAGAGATGGCTGAGAGCATGTCATATACACTCTCACCTTCGACAAAGCGGTAGTAATAAGTTTCCGTCCTGTCTCCCTGAATCATGTTGTTTGTGCTGTTTCCTGATCTTAGGGCCCCTTCAATGGATACGGAAGGAAGGCTGTCTGCTGCAGGCTCAATGTAGATGATATCGCCATCTTTAAGCTCAAAATCCTCATCCAGAGGAACACTTATCACCTCATAGTATCCATTTCCATTGCTTCTCTGAAGTGTGGCAGTGCTTGATGCATACGGATCAAGCCCCTTAGCATAGTCACTTATGAGCGCACTGAGGTTTTCACCTTCAAGAATCTGATATGTTCCACTATCGTTGACAGCTCCAGATATGGTGACCGCCCTGTCCTTCCTGTTAAGTGTTATCACATCCCCAGGCCTGAGGCGCGGATTGTTTGCGCTCTCCCCTTTGCGCAGTCCAAGATACGGATCATATTCCCTTACCGTGCCGTCAGCGCTTTTAACAGTAACGCTCCTGCTTGATGCGCTGCCTGAGCCATAATAGAGTATGTCTGAGAGGAAAGAGTTTCCGTTTACCCTTATGGTCCTTGAGGAGGTGACCTCACCTTTAAGTTCTATGCGGAACATGCCAAGACTGTTTATGGTGACAATCGGATTTGCGTACCTGCTGTACTGCAGAAGGGCTGCTTCTATCTCGCTCCTGACATTCTGGAATGTCTTTCCATCAGTCTCGATTGTTGCAATATTGGATATGTTCAGCCTTCCGCCATAAGGGACTGTAAGAAGTAAAGTTACCGGATCGATTGCGGCCCTTTCGATGTATGAGACAGATATGGTATCACCGGGAACAAGCATGTAATCAGGATCTGAGAGTGCAATAAGCCTGTCCAGGACAAGCTGGCCATTCACATCATCTATGCTTGTTGAGGTTATCAGGGATTCCTGATCAAGACCAAGCTGCTCAGAAAGGCTTTCTGGCTCTAAAAGCCTTTCATAGCTCATGGAGCTGATGCGGGGGCTGACAATAACTTCTGCTGAATTTACAGGAAGCACTATTGCAAGAAGAAGCAGTGCCATAAACAATACGATCTTACTTTTCAAATTAAAAAACTCCTTCCCTACCAGAAACCAAGCTAATCATATAGTAAAACATGAAAAGTGATCAATGAGCTACAATCAATACTTTCGAAAGTCAATCTTTTAATACCCATCTGCATTATTTAGAGTTATTTCTTAATTTTATCTTCTGCCTGGTTTCCTGGATCCTCTGATCCTTAAAGTCTGCGGCAAAATGAACATTTCCATGGTTTCCCAGGAAAAAGTTGGCAGATTTCCACTTTTAGGCAGTTAAAAGAGGAAAAGGGCAAGCAAAGCCTGAAAGGAGGATTTATGGAA
>CASFJV010000013.1 GCA_949295125.1 uncultured Spirochaetales bacterium | reverse complement strand
TCGATTGAAATCAGCTGATCCCTTCCTACCCTGAACTTATTGAAAGGTGATCGGTAATCAAGTACGTGAATCTCAGAATTGAAATTCCCCGGTTTTGTACTCATTTTTTCCATTCTCCTTAATTTTTGTTTATGACAATTTAAAACAGGAAGGCATCTGGCCTTCCTGAAAAGTGTTAACCTTTAATACCTGCTGCGGATACTCCCTGTACGAAGTACTTCTGTCCTATCAGGAAGATGATAAGGACTGGAATGATGGAAATCAGTGCGGCTGCCATCTGCGGCCCGTAGTAAACATACTGCTCTGTAGTGAAGTCTGTCATTCCAAGAGGAAGTGTCTTCAGCTCCGGTGTGATGATGTAAAGAAGTGGAGTATAGAAGTCGTTCCAGAAATACCTGAAGCTGAAGATAGCCTGGGTAATGAGAACCGGCTTCGTCATTGGAAGGATAATGCGTCCAAAGATTGTCCACTCCCTTGCTCCATCAATTCGTGCTGCCTCGTTATATGTATCTGGGATAGAGAGCATATACTGCCTGATAAGGAATGTACCAACAGCGGTAAATGCACCCAGAAGCACGATGGCTGCATGGGAATCAAAGAGTCCAAGATTCCTTACGATAATGAACTGCGGAACTGTAACAGCCTGGCCAGGGATCATCATGGACATTACATAAAGCATGAAGATCGCATTCCTTCCCTTCCACTGGATCTTTGAGAATACATAAGCTCCTGTGGAAGCGGTGACAAGCTGTACGATTGTTGTGATAACAGTTACCTTAATGGAGTTCCACGTGTATGTAGGAAAGTTCTCTGCAAGCTGAGAGAAGTTTGAGAAGATGGGATTGCGAGGAATGATATGGAACGGGAATTCGAATATCTCGGTCTCCATCTTGAATGCGGAACTTGTTACAACAACAAGAGGCAAAAGCATGATAACAGCGACTATTATCAAGAGAATATACTTTAAAATGCTAAATACAAGTTTTTTTGTTCTATACGACGTCATATACTACCCACTTCTTCTGTCCCTTTTGCTGGATTACCGTTAGTGCGAGGATAATAACCATCAGTATTACGGCTTCTGCTGATGCATATCCATATCTTGACATTGTGAACATCTTATAGATATCGAAAGCGAGAACGTTGGTTGAACCTGCCGGGCCACCTCCGAACTGTCCACCTGTCATTACGTATACATAGTCGAACATCTGGAATCCCCTGATGATGGCAATTGTTATTCCATAGAACAGTATTGGGGAAATGCCAGGAATTGTTACAGTAGTGAACTTCTTCCATGGTCCAGCACCGTCCATGTCCGCTGCCTCATAAAGAGATGTGTTAACATTCTGGAGACTTCCGATGAAGAGTGTCATATAGTAACCGAAGTTCTGCCAGATTGATACAAGTATGATTACTCCAAGAGCTGACTCCTGTCCTGCCAGGAACTGCGAAGGCTCAAGGCCAAGGCTGATGAGGAAACCGTTCACTATTCCTCCGTTAGGAGCACCTGCTGCATCGCTTACAGGGCGGAACATTGTCATGAATGCGATACCGACTGCGACTGAAGCAAGGATGTTCGGAAGGTAATAGACACCACGGAAGAATCCGCAGCCCTTGAACTGATGCTGCAGCAGAATAGCAAATGCCAGGCCCAGCACGATCTGGAAGACTACTGTGATGATCATATACTTGGCAGTGATCCACAGGTACGACCAGAAATCCGGGGAAGTAAATGCATTTATATAGTTCTCAAGGCCGATGAAACGGTAATTAGGGCCTCCCCTGTAGTTCGTAAACGAAAGGAATACGGACCAGATCATCGGAGCCAGAACAAATACCACAAACCCTACGAAACTTGGTAACAGGAATGAAAGAATCGTCACCCATTTTACCCAGTTTATAGGCTTTTTCCCAAGTTGGGCAGTTTTAATAGTTGCCATATTTTCTCCTTTTTTAATATCAAGCAACCGCTTTTTTATTAAGGAAAAAGCTGTAAAAAGAAAAACGGCACCCACACGCACTATGCGTAAGGCGTGCCGTCTTATTCATCATTCCTGATTAGTTAGTTCTGACAATCTCCTCGAGATTTGCCCTGAACTGAGCATTTACCTGCTCGTCAGGAATGTTTCCAAGAAGGTAGTTTTCCTGGAATGTGTCAATCATTGACTCTACTGCAGATCCATAAGGACTGAAGTTAGCTGTAAAGATATCCCTGTCCTCAAGGAAGTAATTGAGGGATGTTCCATCATCTGGAATGCTCTCAGAAAGAATGCTTCTAACCTCATCAGTTACTACTGCAGGAAGAACGCCGAGACCAGCTGCGATAGCTGCTGCTTCTGGGCCAGCCATCCATGAAATGAACTCATATGCTGCATCCTTCTTTGTTGAGTATGATGTGATATGGTTGTTTGTTGATGCACCCTGTGTTGTGTAAGTGGTTGGATCATTGTCCGGAAGCCTTGCAATACCGTAATCGCTTGCTGTGAATCCATTGAGAAGTCCATCGCGCTCACCTGTTGTCATCTGTCCAGGGAACCATTCACCGATGATAAGCATACCGAGGTTACCATTGTAGAATAGGTTGGAATAGTGAGTTCCTGTTACCTTCATGTCTGTAAGAGGAATCATAGCACCTGCAGCCTCAAGCTCTTTCTTGATCTGGAGCATTTCAAGGAATCCGTCATCAAACTGGATGTTTCCTTCAGAATCGATGATTGGCTGGTGGTTCTGGCTTTCAATGAAAGTAGTTCCGTTTGCCCAGATGTAGATACATGAACCTACTGTTCCGAGTTCAGGATTTGTGAGAGCCTTTGAAACCTCTACGAACTTATCCCATGTCCATTCGCCGTTTTCGATGTATTCACTTGGATAAGGAACGCCGCAGGCATCGAATACCTTCTTGTTGTAGTAAACATAGTAGGAACCAGCGCGCCATGGTACACCGAGGATGTCTCCATTGTAAACCATCTGTGACTCATAAGCCTTGACAGCGTTATCTGCAGGAGTTCCCTCTACGATGTAATCATTAAGTGGTTCGATATAGCCGTTGTTGTACTGAACGAACATATCGGTCTGCCTCTTTTCCATGAAAGCGTCCATTTCAACATGTCCTGCAAGAAGAGTGTTGAGCCTTGCTTCGTAGTTTGCAGAAGGAAGGATCTCAGCATCTACCTGGATATCATCATGTGTTTCGTTGAATGCTTCAATCAATGGAGCATGGGCTGAATCTTCCCATGTGTAATACTTAATAACTACTGGACCGTCAGATGCGGCCTGAGACTCTCCTGAACCGCCTGCGAATGCTACAGGGAGAAGAGCTAGTAAACAAGTAAAGAATACAAAGATTTTTTTCATGTCGTCTCCTTTTTATTTTCGTGACCTATTTTATAGAGTACCCAATTTTTTTGAAAATGCAAGAAAAGATTTCAAACTTTTTAAAAGCGTTTAAAATATATTATGTCACCTCAATCAAAAGAATTATCATATTGCCTCTACTATTTTTTCACGTAAATTTTTTTGCACTCAACGATCAATCCCTGTCTTCAAGAATGTCGGAATCAGTCAAACCAAGTCCTTTTTTGTGCATTTATTTTCTTACATTGAAAGAAATCATTTAATTAATATCCATATTAAGTAGGATAACTGTACAGATGTTTCTGGAAGGAATAAAAAGAGAGGCAAAGAAAAATTAATGCTGGCTTAAGACAGAAGATGGATAGGAAAAACCATGGAAATACAGGATTCGGGGAAAGGGCGGCAAATTCCTGCAAAAAGGTGAAATCCATCTCAAAAAGAGACAAAACAAGGGCTGCTTCCATTAGAAAACAGCCCTCAGATACCGGAAAAACAAGCTTAGCGCTGTACTCTTCCGCTTCCGTCACCCTTTGCCAGAGCTTCTACTTCACTCTTTCTTGTAAGGTTGAAATCACCGCTGATTGAGTGCTTCAGGCATGATGCAGCAACTGCGTAGTTGATTGCATACTCCTCATCATCATAGTGGCTGAGGCCATAGATGATTCCTGCTGCAAAGCTGTCTCCGCCGCCTACACGGTCAACGATATTCTTAATCTCATAGTGCTTTGAAAGGTAGAATCCCTTTGTTCCAGAAAGGGCTGCAGACCATCCATTGTGGTCAGCACTCTTGCTCTCCCTCAGAGTTACTGCAACATACTTTACATTAGGGAACTGCTTCTTAACTTCTGCGCAGAGGTCCTCATATACCTTTGTATTGAGTTCGCCCTTTGTAACATCGCTGTCTGCCTCAATTCCGAGACACATCTGGATATCTTCCTCGTTTGCGATGATTACATCAGCATACTTTGCAAGTTCTCTCATGACCTCTGGTGCCTTCTTTCCGTAATTCCAGAGCTTCTTGCGGTAGTTAAGGTCGATGGATACTGTAGCTCCAGCCTTCTTTGCAGCCTTCATAGCCTCAAGTGCGCAGTCTGCTGCACCCTGGCTGATTGCCGGTGTGATTCCAGTTGTATGGAACCATGTAGCGCCCTTCATGATCTCATCAAAATTGAAATCCTCAGGCTTTGCTGTTGCTATAGCACTCTCTGCCCTGTCATAGACAACGAGACTTGGCCTCTGGTTTGCACCTGTTTCAAGGAAATAGATTCCAAGCCTTGAACCCTTTACCTTGTTAATGTGGTCTGTCTCTACTCCATATTTCATCAGCTCCCTTTCTGCTGCTTCACCAACTGCATTGTCAGGAAGTGCAGATACGAACTCTGCTTTCTCACCGAAAATTGATAGGGATACAGCTACGTTTGCCTCTCCGCCACCGAATGTTGCTTCCAGTTCTGGTTTCTGGAAAAGTCTCTCACGCTCATTGCTTCTAAGGCGGAGCATGATTTCACCAAAAGTCACATACTTATTAGCCATGGAAAAAATTCCTCCTATTGATTTATAAGTTCATTCTATGGGCTTAAATAACATAAGTCAAGAATTTTTGGAACAATGTTTCATTTTTAGAAAAATTACTATTCACTTCTTAAAAAACCCGTGATATACTTTTCTCGAACGGAAGCAAATTTTGCATTCAAGGAGAAAAAGGAAATGAAAAAGGAAGAGCTATTCAAGAAATTCCATGACATCGGTCTTGTTCCAGTAGTCAAGATTGATGATGCATCTAAGGCTGAGCGCCTTGCAAAGGCCATGATAGACGGAGGACTTCCATGCGCAGAGGTCACATTCAGGACTGAGGCAGCAGAAGAAGCCATTAAGAGGATGACAGCTGCATATCCTGATATGCTGATCGGAGCAGGAACTGTCATCAATCCAAAGCTTGCAGAGAAAGCTGTTAACGCAGGTGCCAAGTTCATAGTAAGTGCCGGACTGAACCCGGAGACTGTGGAATGGTGTATTGCACACGATGTTCCAGTATGCCCAGGAGTCGCAACTCCATCAGAAATCGAGAAGGGACTGAGCTATGGCCTCAATGTCCTGAAATTCTTCCCGGCAGAGGCATCTGGTGGCGTAGCAATGCTTAAAGACCTTTCCGGCCCGTTTGGACAGGTAAAGTTCATGACAACAGGCGGAATCAACATCAACAACCTTCCGGACTATGCAAAGGCACAGAATGTCCTTGCAATCGGCGGAAGCTGGATGGTAAAGGCAGATCTTATTGCAAACGAGCAGTGGGATGAAATCACAAGGCTGTGCCAGGAAGCAGTAATCAAGCTTCAGGGTATCCAGCTTGTACATGTCGGCATTAACATGCCAAGTGAGAAGGATGCATTCTCCGTAGCAGAAGAGTTTGCAAAGCTTGGCTATGAGACACTTCCAGGCAATTCTTCAATCTTCATGGGAAAAGACATCGAGATCATGAAGACGAATTACCTTGGAACAAAGGGACATCTGGCATTCAAGTGCTATGATGTTGACAGGACTGTTTACTTCCTCAAGAGCAAGGGATTCACAGTCAATGAAAGCACAGTGAAATATGATGCAAAGGGGGCAATGAAGGTCGCTTACTTCAACGAAGAGATCGGCGGATTTGCCTTCCATCTTGTAAAATAGCTGAAAGGGGATTTGAAAAGGGTTTTGTGGAGGAGCCGAAAGGCTTCTCCACTTTTTTTCTACAGCAGCGATCCCTGCTCAAATGATACCGGATGCCTGTTATCTGAAAGGGTCTTTCCCATGTATTCAGTATCAAGATCAAGATCGCGGGCAATTTTAAGCAGTAATGTCTCCCCTATCATGTTCTGTTCGCAGAACAGGTAGCAGAGCGCCTTTTCCGCTATATGGCTTGGAATGATTGAATTCGTATAGATCTCACCATCAGGATCGCTTCCATAGCGCAGCATCAGGTTCCTGTAAAGCTCACTATGTTCCTTGTCTTCATTCAATGCCCTGATTTCCCTGTAAAGCGGCTCCACATTGCCACGCCCTGCCTCCTCCCCCAAAGGCTTGAGAGTGAAGAACGTGTACTCCTTTGCGGGAAGGAAATGGTGACGGTCACACCTGGATGCATAGTTAGGCTCAAGAGAGCCATCCTTGGCCCTATCCCCTCCAACAACGATAAGTGGATCAAAATAAAGGGCAGGACACTCCTTCCCGTCCACCTGGTAATACCTGTAAGTGTAGAATGCGGAATCCATGCAGTCAGGGTGTTCGCAGTATGCGGTAAGGGGGATGACGTCTGTTGCGATATCAAGCATCAGGCGTGCTGTCGAATTGAATATATCCCTCCTGAAATTCAGTATCAGGGTGGGGAAAATGAACATGCAGCCCTTCTCCAGCGAGTAATTCCTCACGACATAGGCAAGACGCTCATCAAAGAACGATGCCTCATCTATTATGTATGTTCCGACATCTGGATTATCCCGGATTACCCTCTCCAGCCCGAAGGAGTCACGTATCTTCGCTATGTTCTCGCCGCAGCGCACATAGCCACCCCTGTAGCAGAGCGCATCATCAGGATATTCCTGGAATCTTACGGAATCTATTTCACTGCGGATGAAGAAGACTTTCCTCCTGTCAAGGACTCCCGTGCTTGTCAGTGCCTTTACCTTCTCACTCTTTTTCTGTGCAATCGCAGCATCCCTCCAGACGCGTGCTGCGAACTCCGTCTTTCCTGATCCCATCGGGCCGATGAGAAGGACACGCCTTCCGGGCTTCAGGAAGTCAAAATGAGTGAAAGTGTCATGGATGGAGACTGTCGGGAAACCGAGGCTTTTAAGGAAATCCTCGCTCTCAGTCCTTGTCTCAATACGCGGCATCGCTTTTTTCTCCGGCAATGATCTGCATCCCGCTTGAGCATCCGATCCTGGTTGCACCTGCTTCAATCATGTCCATTGCACTCTCATAGCTCCTGATGCCCCCAGATGCCTTCACCTGCATCCAGGAAGGGATGGACTTCCTCATCAGAGCCACATCTTCCTTCGTAGCTCCACCTTTGGAAAATCCCGTGCTGGTCTTCACGAAATCCGCTTTTGCCTCTGCAGAGAGCTCGCAAGCCTTCACTTTCTCCTCATCAGTCAGGAGGCATGTCTCGATAATAACCTTCAGCACCTTCCCTTCAGTTGCTTTCCTTACTGCCTTTATATCCTCAAGGCACTCTTTGAGCATGCCGCTCTTGAGATAGCCGACATTTATGACCATATCGACCTCATCCGCACCATCAAGAACTGCAAGACGTGCTTCCTCTGCCTTTGCCGCTGTGCTCATGGCCCCTAATGGGAATCCAACCACAGTGCAGACATTGACTGAGCTGCCATCAAGCAGCTTGCTGCATAGCTTAACCCAGCATGAATTCACGCAGACAGATGCAAAATCTGATGAAATGGCTTCACTGCAAAGCTTTTCAATCCTTTCTTTTGACGCATCGGCAACAAGTACCGTGTGATCGATGTATTTAGAGAGCTTCATATGACTCCTCCTGTTACTTGAATGCCCAACCATATTAACCCAGAGGGCAATGGAGTGCAACGCTTTATGCTAATTATAGCCTGAAAACAGAAATCACCGGCATTATCTTTAATCCAATTGATTTCCATTCCCTTTCTTTATAATCTAATTCCATGTTACTTAGTTTTTTCAATGAATCATTCACATGGGTTATGATACTAGTGCTGCTCATAAACATGCAGCAGAGGAAATACCAGTATGGCGGGAAAAAGAAAAAGGCAGTGCTTGTAATCGGCTGCCTTTACCTGACTGTCTATATACTTGTAATCATTGCAGGGACAACAGGGCTTCCCGCATGGACAGAATGGATTGCCCTTGCCATAGGACTCATCCTGTTCATAATCTTCAGGAAAACATGTTTCCCGTTCAGGAGGAAATGCCAGAACTGCGGCAAGAAGCTCACTTTCGATGAATGGCTTGGCATGGATGAGAACTTCTGCACGGACTGCTTTTATGAAAAGCACCCGGAAATAGAGCGCAAGAAGGAAAAAGAGAAGCCAAAGACGGAGGAGGATGAGAGAAAAGAGTTTGCAGGCGCATCATCCGTTGATGAGATAAACTGGGACATCTGGGAAGCAGAGGAAAGATGCACGCTCTGCTATGTGGTGGACAGGCCTAATAACAGGATCCTCCTGATAGAAAAGAAAAGGGGTATGGGAAGTGGATACCTCAATGGCCCTGGAGGGCATATTGAGCTTGAAGAGACCAGTACGGAAGCAGCCATAAGGGAGACGAAAGAGGAAACTGGGCTTGATGTGGACAATCTGGAATTCAGGGGAACACTGCGCTTCCAGTTCCGTGAAGGGACTTCCATGATAGGCTACATTTTCTACACCGAGTCTTTCAGCGGGGAACTGAAAGAATGCGATGAGGCAAAGCCTCTCTGGTGCGATCTCTCATCACTGGACTATTCAAGAATGTGGGAAGATGATGCGCTCTGGCTTCCACATATGCTTGAGGGAAAGCATATAGATGGCTATTTCGTTTTCGATAACGATAATAACATGCTGAGCCATAAGATAGAGTTCCTGGACAGCGAAAGTGAGGAATAGTAAGCTCACATTCGGCTTATGGGGGCAAGGGAACTCTGAAGGCTTTCATCGCCAAATGAATGCCCGGGAAGCCAAGAATATCATAAAAGCTGCATATAAATGCGGTTTCAGGTCATTCGATACCGCATTCTCATATAATACGGACAGCTTACTTTATTCGGCACTGAAGGAAATCGGGATAAAGACAGAAGAGGTTGAGATTTTTGAGAAGATCATGCCGTATAAAAGCATGGAAAGAAGGCTGGAAGCCTCGCTGAGAGCCCTGAAAAGGGATGATGTGGATTTTCTCATCCTGCACTGGCCTAGCAGTGATGGGAACATCTATGAATCCCTTAAGGCTGCCGAAAAGGCAAAAGAGGAGGGAAAGGCAAGAAGCATTGGACTGAGCAATTTCCCCCTTCCGCTTTTCAGGAAATACTCCCTTGATTTCGACATAGATGCAAACGAATACTATTCATCCCCAGTACTATTCAATGAAAGGATTGAGGGAGTGCTGAACCTGAAATACGGCATATTCTCTTTCGGCACCCTTCTTAAGGACGGAATTCCTGAAGACGGAAGGAAGAACCTCTACTTCTACAGCAGGGATGCCTATCCGAAATTCATGGACCTGAAAAACACCCTTCTTGAGATCGCGGAAAGCCATGGAACAGGCATTAAGAGCATACTCTATTCATTTGCTGCCTATGATTGTCCGGAGCGCATCATAATAGGAGCGGGAAAAGCTGAACATCTGCATGATTATACGGATGCCGGCCTAAGTGAAGATGAATACTCCCTGATATTATCAAAATCCAGGGATCTTTCAGTTTATAATGGGACTGACAATATCTTTTGCCATGACTGGAGGGCAGTGTGAGAGTATTACTGGAAAGAGCAGAGGCTGAAATTGAAATAAAGAAATCGAGATTCATTGCAGTTGCGCTTCCGACTGCCAGCCTTGAGGATGTCAGGAAAAATGTGGCAGACGTAAGGAATGAACATCCAAAAGCAACGCATGTGGTCCACGCTGCGGTTGTCGGCAAGGCAGGAACACTTTACTCATCCAGCGATGACAAGGAACCGAAAAACACGGCAGGACGCCCTGCCCTTGAAGTCCTGAAAGGGTCTGGCGTGACAAATATAACAGTCTGCATCGTACGCTATTTCGGGGGAACGCTTCTTGGAACTGGCGGACTTGTAAAAGCATACGGGGATGCTGTAAAAGCTGTGCTTGAGAAAGTGAAGACGGAAGAACTTAAGGAAAAAGTGGCTTTTTCCCTTACCTTTGCATACAGCTACTACACTCAGATCAAGCGCCTTCTTGAGAAGTTCAATGCAAAAACAGAGAGAGAAGACTTCTCAACGGACATCAATATCACAATTGCAATAGAAAAGGAAAAAAGCTCTGAGTTCCTTGAAGAAATAAGGGAAATTGATCCCTACATCGCAATCAGTCCCTGATGCTGATACGGTATTTCCTGCCTGGATCGAGGAAGCTTCCTTCTTCATCCTCACTCTCCTCAGGCTTCCTGCCATCAAGGCCTTCTATATACTTGATTACAAGTGAAATGACATCCTCTAGCGCTTTCCTATCTATCTTTTCGATGGTATCCTCTGCTGTATGGGAGCTGTTTTCAGCATCTGGCACCATGCCAGTAATAGTAACTGCCCTTATGCCGGCTTTTGCTGCAGAAGAGGCATCCGTGGCTCCGCCAAGGAAGGAAAGCTTCCCGGCCTTCATCTTATAACCCATGCTTTTTGCAAGCTGCGAGAGTTCCATTGAAAGCTGTTCATCAAGACGCACAAGGCCATTTCCATCGAGGCTGAGAACATATAAGCTGTCCTCATCATAAATACCGTCAATGTTTATGTTGATGGTTCCATCCGCATAGCTGTTATTGCCATAGTGATGCCTTGATCCCTGGCATCCCGCCTCTTCTCCATCAAATGAAATGAATTCAAGTTTTGTCCTCTTAAGCCTCCTTTTTGAAAAATACTCAGAAAGGGAGAGGCATATTCCGACTCCAGAAAGGTTATCTCCAACACCTGGGGATGCATTGCGGGAAAAAAGGTTATAAAGCTTGAGTGACAGGACGGAAAGGACCAGTGCAAGAGTGATGAACACTGCTGGAATGACTGATGGAAGATTGAAAGCAAAAAGCTTACGGGAAAGAGCCTCATACAATATCATGAAGAGAGAGAGCGCAAAGAGATAGAGCAATGTGCATAACGGTATGTATATGTCTTTCAGGTGATCCCTGCTCCTGTATAGATAAGCAGAATCATGATGGCATGAGAGTATAACGCACTGCTCTTCCTGCCCTTCAGGATAAAGTGTTGCCCTGACGTTCTCAGCACTCTCCTTTTTCACAAAACGAGAGAATATTCCCCTTGAATCAACCATCTCAAGCTGAATGACTGCTATAGCAAGAACAGTAACAGCCAAAGCAATGTAAGGAAGCCCAACTAAGAGGAAAAGAGAAGCGGCAGGAAGCATCACAGCAACAACCCTGGTCCAAATGTACGGTCTCTTATTATCCACGCTGAACTCAGAGATTGACACATCAGAAGAGAACTTCTCAAATGCTGCGGCAATATTCTTTGCAGCCATCCTTGCTTTCGCACTTCCTGTAAGCCTTGGCCCGAGATCTGCAAGCCTCTCAATTTCTGAATATGCCTTGTTGCTGAGTGAATTTGCACTCAGGTTCTCTTCAAATGCATATACGGGCTTTGTTCCATCTATCTCTTTTTCTTTCTTTCTCTTTCTGAAAAAAGGAAACTTGAACACTCTAGAGAACCTCTCTCACCAGATCCTTAAAGGCATTTATCTCATCCGCTCCTGTATATAGGCATGATGGATTCCCTTTTACCGTACTGTGGACAAAAGCCCTGAAATCCTCTTCACAAAGCAATCTGTCAATCCCTATGACAGAATTGAGGTCATTCCATTTTAGATTGCCGTTCCTTGCATTGATCCTGAACCATTTCTTCACCCTGCTGCCAACCCTGTTCCTGTCATTGAGGCTGACTTCAGTGGTGCTTTTATTCCTTATATGCACCATCAAACCGTCTTCAGAGCAGAGGTCAACACCATAAAGGCAGTTACCCCAGCAGACACTCCATCCATAAGGCCTGGCCTTAGTGTGAATATATTCAAGCAGCAGATTTCCCAGGATACTCTCACTTGCCATCAGGATCCTGTGCGAAAGGCGGAACATCTCTATCTCCTTTTCACTGAGGCCTTCCACAACTGCCAAGAGCGCATCGTCAACAGCCCTGTCACTGACATTCCTGGAAGGAAGGTTTTCTTTCACCGATGGACGCTCTGAGAATCCAAGGTAAAACTTATCAACAAACCTGTTGGCCTTTGCATATCCAGTCTCATCCGGATTAAGGATATCAAATGCTTTTGCAGCGATATCAAATCCAGAATAATCATAATTATTCAGCAATAATGATTTTGCATAGTTGACTGCCCTTGTTATCATGTGCGCCTCCTCTGCCATATTATGGATATATGATACTTGGGGGGAGGGTTATCTAGCAATACAAAAGTGCAAAACTATTTTCTTTTCCAATAAGAAAAAGTACAGAAAACATCCAAAATCTATTGACAAAGAAAAGAATCTTTCTTTATATTGATAGCGCTGATTTCTATTGGAGAGATGTCCGAGCGGTCGAAGGTGGCAGTCTTGAAAACTGCTGTGGGGAAACTCACCGGGGGTTCGAATCCCTCTCTCTCCGTAAAAAGGAAAGGTGCGAGAGAGGCCGAATCGGGCTCCCTGCTAAGGAGTTGACCTGGTAACGGGTCCGGGGGTTCGAATCCCCCCCTTTCCGATTTATTTGAGACTATAGCTCAGCTGGATAGAGCATCAGTTTGCGGAACTGAGGGTCAGAGGTTCGAATCCTCCTAGTCTCGATAATCCAAATACAAGGAAAGATGTCCGAGTGGTCGAAGGAGATGGACTCGAAATCCATTGTAGGCTTCTAGCTTACCGAGGGTTCGAATCCCTCTCTTTCCGAGTGCTTTTTTCCTAGATCATAAATCAATCTAAATACAGTTTTTTTTACAGTTCAATTAATGACAGATGCTGATTGAAACACTGGATGAATCTTTTTTGTCTGAAATTATATTGAAAATTTATTCATTTATATTTAAATTGTTTTCAAATTAAGCATAAAGCCATACTCCAATACCAGATTCCATAACTGGAAATCTTTATAGATCAATAAGATAATTTCATTTGAATTGTAAATAAGATAAAAAGATATTTCCGTGATGAAATATAATTAACACACAGTTCATTTTTGAAAATATAAGCATAAAAACATTCATTTTCTTCAGGATCAAGCATAACGCAGATATTATATTCAGAAAAATTTGATATGCTTCCATTGCTATGGCAACCTGCTGCATGCCTGCACTCATCTAGACACTACCAGATGATGTTTCGCAGTTACAACTCTTTTTAGAGTTGACAAATGCATTCATTTTATTCTTAAATGTTATAGCAACCCTTTTGGAGAGGTGTCCGAGTGGTCTAAGGTGCACGATTGGAAGTCGTGTGTGGTCAAAAGCTACCGAGGGTTCGAATCCCTCCCTCTCCGTATGGCGACAGATACCGAGCTACATGTGCCACCCAACCCCGCCAGGATCGGAAGATAGCAACGGTCAGTGGACTTCATGTGAGACTTGGACCATTTGTCGCCTTTTTTATTTTTCCTATGCTGTCGAAAAGAATCTTCCTCTTATGCTATACTTCTTTTCTAGGAGGCCAGAGTGGCATACGAAGTAACAGCGACAAGGAAGAGACCACAGGATTTCGAGGCATTGATTGGACAGGAATTCGTAGTCTCAACCCTTGAAAACTCAATCAGGGAAGGACGCATTGCGCATGCCTATCTCTTTTCCGGTCCCCGCGGAGTTGGAAAAACAAGTTCCGCCAGGCTTCTTGCAAAGGCACTGAACTGCGAGCATGGACCTACAGCACATCCATGCGGAGTGTGTGATTCATGCGTAAACATCAAGGCAGGATCCTCTGTTGACGTAATAGAAATAGATGGTGCAAGCAACAATGGAGTTGATGCCGTAAGGGCAATAAAGGAAGAGGTGGCATTTCCGCCGCAGGTCTCCAGATATAAGATATATATCATAGATGAGGTGCATATGCTGAGCATAAGCGCCTTCAATGCACTTTTAAAGACCATAGAGGAGCCGCCAGAGTATGCCATTTTCATATTCGCAACAACAGAGCTGCAGAAGGTTCCACAGACCATAAGGAGCAGATGCCAGAGCTTCCATTTCCAGCTGATCAGCCAGGAGAATATCGTAAAGTGCCTCAGGAGTGCAGCTGATGACCTGAATATAGAGGCCGATGAGAATGCACTCTACTGGATAGCAAAGGAAGCTGCAGGTTCGATGAGGGACTCATACACCCTATTTGACCAGGTCGCAGCTTTCAGCGAAGGGCATATAACGCTTGAAAAGATAAGGGAAAAGCTCGGGCTTGCAGGCGCAGATGCCATTTCATCGATCCTCCGCAGCTGTTACAGCGGAAGATGTTCAGATGCGATCAATGCCCTTGATGATCTTTTCATGCAGGGCTCAAGCGAAAACCAGATAATAAAGGACTTCACATCATATATAAGGACGCTGCTGTTCTATAAGGAAGGGATAAGGCGAAGGGAAATTCTCGGCTATGACGAGTCAGACCTGCCTGAAGATATCGTAAGAGTGTACTCAAAGGACATGCTTGAGACAATGCTTAAAGCCTTCCTTGACCTTTACAGGGATATAAAGTCTTCCCTCTCTCCGCGCTTTGAGCTTGAGCTCCTGATATCAAGGCTATGCTCAATCAGGTTCCTCTCAACGCCAGTCTCAGTTGCTGAGAAACTTGAAGAGATTGCAAAAGCCATTGAAACTGGCAAGTTTGAAATTGAGAGGAAAAGCGTCAGCATGGCACTTGAGCTCCCTCCTCTGGCAAAACCGGATGAAGCATACAAAGCAGAAAAAACAGAACAGGCTGAAGATGAGCCAGAAGCAGAACAGAAGCCGGCTCTAACAGGGAAAAAAAAAGAATTCAAGCTGGATGGCATACTGAAAACTGCATCCGCGGAATTCAAGAAAAACGGACTTAACTTTGAAGCAAGATTCCTGGATTCTGCAGTAAAAGGCTTTTCTTTTTCAGACGGTGTTATTACATTAGTTGTTGCATCCACGCTGGCTGAAGACAAGCTGAACAAGGCAAAGGCAAAGGAAGAAGAGATCTTATCATCTGTCATGGGAGAAAGGGTCAGGCTTAAAGTTGAGCTCTACCATGAAGAGGAAAAGAAGTACTCAAAGGAAGTTGAATACCTGAGATCCGTATTCAAGAACACGGAACCTTATGAAATTAAAGAGGAGATAATACGCAGTGTTAAACCCGTTCGAAATGATGAAACAGTTGGGCCAGATAGAGAAATATATGAAGGAGACGAGTGATGAGGTCCAGAAACTCACGGCAACAGGATCTGCAGGCGCAGGACTTGTGGAAGTGACAGTCAATGGAAAATTCCAGGTAGTCTCCTTGAATATCAATCCTGTGATACTGGACAAGCAGCAGAAGGATATGGCCGAAGTGCTGATACAGAGCGCATTCAACGAAGCAATCACAAAACTCACAGCTATCATAGAAGAGAGGGCAAGAAGAATGCTTCCCCTCGACAAGATGGAGTTCAGCAAGTGAATGCGATTGAAGATCTTGCCCGCCTGATTAAGAAACTTCCGGGCATGGGAGAGAAATCCGCACTGCGCCTCAGCTACTACCTGCTGAAAAGCGACCCGACATATAACAGGGCCCTGGCAGAAAGGATCGCATCCATCCAGGAAAAGATCCATCCATGCCCTGTCTGCGGAAGCTATACGGAAGATGATATCTGTGAGTTCTGCAAATCTGAGAAACGCGACAGGACTGAGCTGATGGTGGTTGAGGAAAGCCAGGACACGGTCACCATAAACCAGGCAGGAATATATAACGGGCTTTTCCATGTGCTGGGAGGGGCAATAAATCCACTCAACGGCATCGGACCGGACAAGCTCAGGATAAAAGAGCTGCTTGAGAGGATCGACAGTGGCAATTTCAAGGAAATAATCATCGCAACCAATCCCACAGAAGAAGGGGATACCACAGCACTTTACATAAAAAGGCTTCTTGAAGACAGAAAGCTGAATGTAACACGACTTGCATCCGGCCTTCCAATAGGAGGGGATCTTGGATATGCGGACAAGACAACACTTATGAGGTCATTGAAGTCAAGGATCAAGCTCTAGGGAGCGGCTCATCAGGTGAATGAGCAGCGAAACAGCCATAATGATGGCAGAAGGGATCAGGATAAATCTCGGATAGCTCAGCAAAAGAGCCCTACCATCTGCCATGATTGATCCAAGAGACGGATAGAGAACAGGAATTCCGGCCCCCAGGAAAGAGAGAGCAGATTCTGTCAGGATGGATGAAGAGAATACTGAAAGGCTCTGTGCCAGGATCTCTCCCCTTATGTGGGGAAGGATATGGCGGATATATATCTCAGCATTCCCCATTCCTTCCGATCTTGCATAAAGCACAAACTCCTCATTCCTTATTACCGCTATCCTTGATGATGCCGTTCTGGCTATGTTAGGGATATGGCTCAGGCTTATGGAAATAATGAGGATCATGAATCCAGGTCCGAATATCGCAGAAAGGAAAAGAGCAACAATTACCGAGCTCAGGCTTTTGAGCACATTCGAGAATGATGTGGATATGAATGAGAGAATACCTGATTTGGACATGAGAAAGCCAAGGCACACGCCTAAGACTGCAGAAATGGCTGTGATGCAGAAGGCAAGGCAGGTTGAAATCAGGGTGCCAAGCGCCAGGCGTTCCAGCAGATCCCTTCCATAGATATCTGTTCCAAGAGGATGGGAAAGGGAGAATGGTGAAAGCGCATTATCCAGATCAACATCAGAAAATCCAGCAAAAAAAGCGCATAGGGCAAGAATAAGCATAAGGAGGGAGAAAGGGATAAGGAATTTCCTCTTATTCATTGCCCACGCCCCTTGGATCCACAGCAAGGCAGATGATTCTTGATGCCACTCCAATAACAGACACGGCAATGGCAACAAGCATCAGGATGATCGTTGCTGTCTTCACATCACGCTGCATCGCCGCGCTGACAATCAGGCTTCCAAGCCCTGGTATTGAGAATACAGTCTCTGTAACGGCAGAGCCGGCAATCAAGGTGGATGCCGACTGCCCTGAAAGCGCAATAAGGGAGACTGATGCGGGCCTGAGCGCCTCGCTGAATACGATATAGTCCGCCCTTTTCCCTCTGGCTATGGCCCCCCTTATGTAGTTTTTCCCCATCTCTCTGGACAGGCTTTTCTTCAGGACCCTCACATAAAGCGAAGTATGCATGACTGAAAGGGCAAGGGAAGGAAGGAAGACTGTCCTGAGATTGCCGGAAATGGAAGTCTCCATGCTGATATATCCGCTTATCGGGAAAACTGGGATATAAAAAGAGAAAACAAGGATAAGGAAGAAAGCGATGGAAAATGACGGGAGGCTGAAAACGGTGAGCATCGCAAGATCGGTTGCCCTGTCCAGCAGGCCATGCTCCTTCCTTATGGAGAGGCATGAAAGCACTACGGAAAGGGGAATTGAGATAATAAGCGTTATGAGCATTATCTCAAGAGTCACTGCAGATCTCTCCCTCACAAGATCAAGTATGCTGTAGCCCTGTAAGTTTTCTCCCCAGTCAAGGGTGAAGAAATCCTTCAGGAATTCAAAGTAGCTCAGCAGGAACGGCTCATCATCCTCAAACTCCGCAATCCTGGTGCTGTCCGCACTCTCTCCAAGGATGAAATAGTATATATTCCCGGAAGAGAAAGAAGAGAGGGAAAAGACAAGAATAGATACGGTGAAAAATGCAATGAGCAAGAAAAATATCTCTTTTGCTATTTTATTCCTCAATCCTTCTTGCATTGTAAAAATGGTTACCATCCTCTGCTATTATGCCAGTAATATCTGATCTTGATGCATTGATTGTACTATAATGTCCGCTAATGATCACAGGTACTTCTGACCAGAAATAGTGCTGTGCCTCCTGCCAGATTGCAGATGCCTCATCAATGCTCTCAGCGCTCCTGAGCCTGGAAAGGATTTCATCCTTCTCTTCACTTTCATACCATCCGGGATAGTTTTCCCCGAAATAGAGCTTCATATCAGGAAGGGGTACGGAAGAGAAAGCGGATATGAAGAGGTCATAGCTTTCTTCATTATTCCTTTCAGAGAGGAAACCAACCCAGTCAGTCACTGTTATTTCCGTCTTTATCCCGACTTCATTCAGATCACTGACAAGGGCAACCGCTATCCTGTCCAGGTTTGACAGGTTTGATGTAAGTATCCTGAAGGCCTGCCCGTCATAGCCGGATTTTTCAAGCTCTTCAGCAGCCAGGGCAAGATCCTGCTCCAGATACGGATCCCCTTCCACAGAAAAAAGTTCCTGTTCCTTTTCCATATAGTCTGAGTGGATGCTGTATCCTGAGTCTCCATAGCATGCCTTCATCAGGCTATCGTAATCTGATGCATAGGCAACAGCCCTCCTGAAGTGCACATCCGATCCAAGCCTGCTTTTCTTGTTGAAGACAAGGGCTATCGAGCCGCTTTCCTCCCCTCCGATCAGGGCGATATCCTCATCAGAGGAAAGGGCTGGGATATCATAGCTCATCACGTCATTTATGAAATCATAGTCCCCTTTCTGGAGTCCCAGCGTCCTTATTGCGGGTTCAGCAACCACATTGAACACTATCTTATCTGCATATGCATGCTTTATCCCGCCAAGCCCTTTTCTCTCCTCTCCATATGGAACATAGCCATCAAACCTGGAAAGCGTGACTTCTGAGCCGGGGACAAAGGATTCAAGGACATAAGGCCCTGTTCCGATTATCTCAGTAATAAGGCCATACTCATTTTCCTCAAGTGCGCTTTCCTTGGTTATTACGGCACTCTGCGGACTTGAGGCGAGAAGATATGGAAAAAGATACAGCGTGTTTTCAGCACTTATTGACACATATCCATCACCTGCAGAAAACCTTGCATCCCCAACCATGCTCAGTGCAGCATCATAGCACTCTATGTACCTGTTGAGGGAAGATGCCACATCCCTTTCGGTCATTGCAGAGCCATCATGCATGACTGCATCATCCCTCAGATCTATCCTCAGCGTCTTTCCATCCCCGCTGAGCTCATATCCTGTTGCAAGCTCTCCGATAAGATTCCCATCACTGAGTACAAACAGCTTTTCATATACATGTCCTACCAGGATATCCCTGAGAACCCTGCTTGTGGATTTCATCACATCGAGTGTCGCAACATCCTGGCTGACTGCAATATTGAGTGTGCTGCCGTCCTTTTCTTCACCACTGCATGAAAGGAGGGCAGCTGTGATTGCCAAAACTAAAAGTATCTTCTTCATCATAAAAAAAGAGGCCACCGCATCGATGGTCCGTCATTACAGCTTATCGATAAGCATTGAACACTTTCCGCTCGGAATCGGAAGTGTTTTCTTCTTATCCTCATCAAGAATGTGGATGGTGAAATAGTAGAGCTTCTCACTCTCAAGCCTTATCTCCCAGCCTCTTGCATTCTTATTCGAAAGTATCGTGATATTGTTCTTCTTCAGGGACAGCTTCTCAATACCCATCTCCTCAAGAGCCTGCATAGTCCAGTACACAGTCTTCCTTGGAAGGGAGATATCAAGGCCTACGATATTCTCTATAGTGAGAGTAATGGTAACAAGGCCAAGCATAGGAAGATAGCGTTTCCTGTTCTCGCATCCCCCATCTGCAGCCCCTTCACTCTCAGGCCTGTATATCTCGTATGTCTCACCCATCACCTCCTGATCCGGATGCAGGGTGTCAAGGATGTAGTACATATGCCTGATTGCGCATTCACGTGCAAAGACGAATGAACCGTAGTTCATCAGTCCCCTGATCACAATATATGTGCAGAATGGTACAGTTCCGCACTTATATCCATTCCCCTTAGGCGTATAGTACTTGCTTGACCTTGGGACTGTCGGGAACGGGTTCTCCGTACCAAACTCGCTGTCATCCCTGAGCTTTTCAATCAGGAATGATGCATACTCATCATTCGGGATCTCCGCAAGCATCGTATAGAATCCTCCGATATGAGGATTCCTGATGATGTTCTCGCTATCATCAAGATCATAGTAGAACCTTGTCTCAGGATCCCACATCATACCGTTGATTCTGGTCTTCAGGGAGAAGTATATCCTCTTATAGCGGAAAGCAAGCTCCTTGTCGTTCAGGATATCCCCGATATTTGCCATATATAATGCAGCGATTGCAACCATTGAGTTGAAATCGACAGTATATTTTGCACCTTCCCTCTCAAGATCCTTCATTTCGGTTGCCGGATAAGGTACGCAATAAAGGCCGTTGGGAGCCTGGAAATTCGCTTTCAGCCACTCAAAATACTTTTCAATGAATGGCACAACATCTTTCAGCCTCTTCTTGTTCCCTATCTTATGGTAGAAGACATATTCCACATAAGGGAAAAGAGGAAGGGTAAGCCCTAGCGGGTTATCATCACTATAGACCGGCTCTAGCGTGTTGATATCATAAGCTGACGCAATTGCGCCGTCTTCCCTCTGCCTTGCGTAGAAGAAATCAACCATTGAGTATGGTGAGTATGTCTGGTTACTGTACACAAGAAAAAGAGATGAAAGCATTACATCAAAAAGTTTAATTGTGGAGCTTGATTCATGCGTATAGAAGCCTTCAGGAAAAGATGGATTGACATCCCCTTTCTTCCATAATTCATCTATCCACACCCAGGTCCTGTCGTACATATCAACAAAATCCTGATCGTAGAAATGTATTCTTGGCACAAAATCCTTAACCACTTATTTCTTCCTTATTCTGATGAAAATCTAACAATTTTTGACCTTATAACTCATTATATAGAATAAATCAGAAACTGTTGAAAGTCAATGAAATTTTTTTACCCTCTTTTCGTGAGTATATAAGGAATTAAACGAATTGTATAAAATTTTTTGCACTTGACAGGCATCTAGGAGAAAATAAAAACTCCCTTCTCTATGATCTCAACAGAGAAATCCTTTCCGTCCCCATAGCTGACAACCTCTCCATCAACATGGCTTGAGATGTCATCCCTTCTGCTGATGATCTCAACCTTTTTGGTCCTGTATCCTTCAAAATCCTTTTTTGCCTTCAGGTGAGTGCCTCTGAGGAACCTCAGTACAGCAAGAATCAGGGAGAACCGTGTAAAGGGATGGACAGTATACATCAGGTCAAAGTATCCATCATCCACAATTGCATTTGGTGCAAGCATGAAAGTTGAGCCCATCCTCCGCCCTATGCTCACAGATATCTGCTGCGTCTCCACTTCATCAACCTTTTCATCAGTCTTTATGGTCACGCTGTACGGCTTAGGGGGATTGATCATGATACGGATGAAGGCCAGGACATAGCTGACAATCCCGTTCACCTTCTTGAAATCCATGGCAAGAAATGTCACCAGAGGCTCAAAACCATATCCGTTTCCATTGAGGAAATACCGTCCATCAGGAAAATGCCCGCCCCTGACAAGCCCTACATCAACCCTTCTTCCTTCACCTCTGATGATTCTGCTGACAGAGTCCTCCATGTTCTTGCCGATTCCGTAATTCCATGCGATATCATTTCCGCGTCCGATAGGTATGATCCCCATCCTGACATCCTTTCCGCTTTTCATGATGCCGTTTATAACTTCATTGACAGATCCGTCTCCGCCACAGGCTATTATGTTTTCATATCCCTTCTCGGCTGCCTCATATGCGATGGTCTCTGCATGGCCTTCTGAAAGGGTGTATGCGATATCTGCCTTGATCCCCGCTTTTTCAAAATAAGATCTTATTGTCTCTGCCTTTTCCTTTCCCTTTCCCTTTGATGCTTTTGGATTGATTATCAATAAATAGCCTGGCATATGCCCAGTTTACTTTAAAAACAGAATTTTCTCGACCTCTTATTTCCTTTTTTTGATATAATTCAGGCATGGATGAAAGAGCAATCAAAGGAATTGGAATTCCATCGCTCAATGGCTATTTTGATGTAGCAATCGAGAATGGAATCATCAAGGAGGTAAAGCCAGGCAGGAAAAGCTCAAGCAACATCCTGATCCCGGGCTTCTTAGACACACATATCCATGGCTTTGGCGGATTCGGGACTGAAGACTGCAGTGAAGAAGCTATACTCAGCATGAGCAGCAGGCTCATCAGGTATGGCGTCACGTCCTTCTTCCCGACCCTGTATACAGATACCGTTGAGAAAATGGATAAGGCACTTGAGGCGGTAAGCGCTGCAAAAGGAAAGGAAACTGGTGCTTCCATTGAAGGGATTCACATTGAAGGTCCGTTCATAAGCCCCAAAAGGATTGGAGCGCAGAATCCGGAGGGAAGGAAGGATCCAAACCTAGCCCTTTTCAGGCATTTCATTTCAAAAGCTCCAGGGCTTATCAAGGCAATGACTATCGCACCTGAACTCGAAGGCGCAGGAGAAATTGCTGCAGAGGCAGGAAAAATGGGCATAGTCCTCCTTGCCGGACATACTGATGCATCATATGAAGAGACAATTGAAGGCGCAAGAATGGGAATAAGGCATGCGACACACCTGTTCAATGCCATGAAAGGCCTCCATCACAGGAATCCGGGAACGGTCGGTGCCGTGCTCTCAGATGACAGCATGACAACAGAGATAATCGCCGATGGCCTTCATGTCCATCCAGCAGTATTCAAGATAGCACTGGAAGCAAAGGGGGATGAGAAAATAGTTGCCATAACAGATTCACTGCATCCTACAGGACAGGAAAGCGGAGAGTTTACGGCAAACGGAATTCCCGTAGTGCTGAAGAACGGCTTATGGGTGACAAAAGGCAATGAGGACCTCATACAGGGCTCAGCCCTCAACATGCATCAGGCTTTCAGGAACATGGTCTCATGGGGCATAGGCATACGCTCTGCGGTAAACATGACAAGTGCTAATGCAGCGCGCATATACTCTTTAAATGATATTGGCTCAGTAGCTGTTGGCAAAAAGGCAAATTTGCTTATATTAAATGATAAACTGGACTTAATTGAGGTAATAAAATGTGGTACGACAGTCTGAAAGATAAAAGAATGTGGAAGATCTTTGAGGAGATCTCAAGAATTCCAAGGGAAAGCGGAAACGAGAAAGCGATCGGAGACTTCCTGCTCTCATGGGCAGAGGAGAACGGATTCAGGGCAGAACGCGATGAAACCGGAAACGTATTCATCTATGCTAAAGCAACTGAGGGCTATGAGAATGTTGCCCCACTTGCCCTTCAGGGACACATGGATATGGTATGTGTCAAAACACCTGAGAGCACCCATGATTTCACAAAGGATCCTATAGAGATCGTATATGACGGAAAAACAGTAAGGGCAAAGGACACAAGCCTTGGTGCAGATAATGGCATAGCAATTGCCATGGCCCTGTCCCTCATTTCCGATCCCAAGAGCCAGCACGGGCCGATTGAGATCATGATAACGGTAAGCGAAGAGACCGGCTTAACCGGAGCATTCAATTTCGACACATCAAAAATAAGTGCAAAGCGTCTCATAAACCTCGACAGTGAAGAAGAGGGCATCATCTATATCGGATGTGCAGGAGGGGTTGACCTTGAGAGCGGGATAACATTCAAGAGAGAGGCAAATCCGTACAGGAAAGGCTACAGGATTGAAGTGAAGGGCCTTCTTGGAGGACACAGCGGCGGAGACATCGGCAAGGAAAGGGGAAACGCCATCAAGATCCTTGCACGCACTCTAAAGAGCCTTGGCAAGTTCGGCCTCTCTGAAATCTCCGGCGGAACAAAGAGAAATGTCATCCCTTCCTCTGCCTATGCCGTGATATCAACAGACAGCAGGATTGAGAAAAAGATTGAGAAGGCTGAAAAGGAAATACAGGGAGAGCTCAGGAACTGCGATCCTGGCCTGATCATAACACTTGAAATGGTTGAAAACCCGAAGACAATCATACCTTCAAAGAAAAGGAAGAAGATTGTGGATGCCCTTTTCACAGCGCCAAGCGGTGTGAAAACCATGAGTTCAACCATAAAGGGAATTGTTGAGACATCAAACAACCTGGCAATCGTTGAGACAAAAGAGAACTCACTGGTTGTAGTGAACTCAATCAGGAGCAATATCGGATCAGCAAAGGAAAACCATAAGGAAGTGCTCAAAGCAATCTACTCATCATTCGGATTCAAGAATGAAGAAAGCGATGGATATCCTGAATGGCAGCCGAATCCTGACTCACCTCTTTTAAAGGAAGTTGAGAAAATCTATAAGGACATTACAGGAAAGAAGCCAAAGGTGACCGCAATACATGCAGGACTTGAATGCGGAATAATAAACAAGAGGCTTAACGGAATGGATTCACTTTCAATCGGACCAGACCTTTTCGACGTTCATTCCGTAAATGAGCATATCATAGCCGACTCCGCAGAGCGTGTTAACAATCTCCTGAAAGAGATGGTCAGACGGATGAAATGAGGAAAATCACAGCAATCCTCGGGTATGGGAGGAAGAACATTGCCTCCCATTTCACCTACCCGTCAGATGTGGTTAATGCAGCCTACTCTATCTCATTAAGCAGGGCAGGCTGCCTTCCTTTCCTTGTTCCAGCCACAGAGAATCCAGAAATCATACGTGATACAATCAAAGCTGTTGATGCCATCTTGATCCCTGGAGGAGCAGATGTGGATCCATCCCTCTATGGAGAAGAGCCTGCATATTCAGAAGAGACATCATTGAAAAATGACAATTTCCAGATAATGGCAATACGGGAAGCAATAAGCCAGGGTAAGCCGGTATTTGGAATATGCAGGGGAATGCAGGTTATAAATGTCGCATTAGGAGGTTCCCTCTACCAGGATCTGGAGAAGGAAATGGAAGGATCAATCAGGCATACATGCTACGAAAAGCCTGAATCTCCTGCACATGATCTTAAGCTGGAAAGCTCAGGCTTCCTTTCTCTGCTTCTTGGAAAGAGGGAAATGAAAGTGAATTCTCTCCATCACCAGGGAATAAAAAGGCTTGCAGAAGGATTGAAAGTAGCTGCGTTCTCCCCTGATGGCCTCATAGAAGCTGTAGAGAACAGGGAAAAGAGGATATACGCAGTGCAATACCACCCTGAGGCCCTTGCAATGGCTGATGACGGGGATTCAAAAGCATTGTTTTCATTCTTTTCATCAATCATCGGAGATAGATAATGCAGAGACTCAACTTATTCAATGCACTGACATATAAAAGGGAGGATATGGATTTCAACAGCCTTCTGCTGAAGATGCTCAAGGCAGAAACAGGCTCAGATGCCTTCCTCCTCTACTCCTTCTCCTTTAACGATGGGGGCCTTAATCTTAAAAGGCTTGATTCCGGCTTTAAGAGTCCACTTACAGCAGAAGAGAAGGAAAGGATAGAATCCGGAAGGACTCCCATTGTAAGAGCTGATGAGGACACATCAATTCCTGAAGGGAAATACTTTTTTGAACAGTATCCGGACCTCAGTGAAGAAGAACTTCTTGCAATGACACTATCACACATCGCATCACAGAAAGGCGGAAGCGATAAGATTTATGTAAGGCTATATAAGGAAAGCATTCTCGAGTGTGTCATGCAGGCATTCCGCCCTTGCTCGTCATAGCCTGTTTTGGTTATATTTTCTCCTATGGAAATTGAAAATATTGAGTCAAATGTAAACCGCATTACATTTGATGACGGCAAAGAGATAATCCTCATAGGAACAGCTCACATATCACAGGGAAGCGTAGAGCTTGTAAAGAAAACAATAGATGAAGAAAATCCCGACAGGATCTGCATCGAACTGGATGAACAGAGGCTCAAGAGCAAGAGTGATAACCAGAAATGGGAAAACATGGACATAAAGAAAGTATTCAAGGAAGGAAGGGGCTTCTTCCTTCTTGCTAATACTGCTCTTGCCTCTTTTCAGAAACGCATGGGAGAACATACCGGAATTAAGCCGGGAGAGGAGATACTCTCTGCTGCAGGCCTTGCAAAGGAAAGGAACATCCCCCTCTCACTCTGTGACAGGGATATCCAGACAACATTCAGGAGAGCATGGGCAAAATCCAGCCTCTGGAATAAATGCAAGCTGCTTGCAACTTTGATTTCAGCCGCATTCTCGGATGAGGAAGTGACAGAACAGGATCTTGAGGATCTGAAAAAACAGGACACCCTGGAGACAATGCTGAATGAAGTTGCAAAAGAACTCCCTACAGTGAAGGAAGTTCTTATTGACGAAAGGGACCGCTATCTTGCAACAAGCATTTACAAGGCAGAAGGGAATAAGAAAGTTGCCGTGATAGGAGCGGGCCACATGGGAGGGGTAATCAGGACAATTGAGAAACTCTCAAAGAATGAGATTTCTGATGACATAGCGGAAATTGCATCCGTCCCTCCAAAAAAGAAAAGCTCAAAATACCTTTCATACATAATTCCAACGCTTATTGTCCTCCTTGTAATCCTTGGCATAGCATTAAATGGCTGGGACCAGGGAATAAGGATGTTCCTGTACTGGATTGCAGCATGTGCAGGATGCACGCTGCTTGCATCCGTCCTTGCACTGGCACATCCGATAAACATACTGCTTTCCGCAGTAACAGCCCCATTCTTTGCCCTGAACCCGGTGCTCGGTGTCGGAATGCTCTCCGGCATTCTTGAAGTAACATTCAGAAAGCCAAAGGTGAAGGACTTTGAGAACATGGCAGATGATGCCGGAACGCTGAAAGGCTGGTACAGAAACAGGATACTGCACGCACTTGTTGCTTTCATCCTTTCAAGCATTGGAAGCATGATAGGAACATTTGTGGCTTTCCCAATGCTGATAGCAAACCTTTAAATGGAGGAAGATAGATTGAAAAGTGATGTTTTTTACACGGATCTGAGGACAGGTTTCAACAACTCTCTCCTCGATAAGCTCACAAGGCTCATGGAGAAAGCAGGCATAGCAAAAATAGATTTCAACAATCATTATGCGGCAATCAAAATGCATTTCGGAGAACCAGGCAATCTTGCATTCCTGCGCCCTAACTGGGCAAAGTGCGTAGCAGATGAAGTCAGGAAACTGGGAGGAAAGCCGTTCCTGACAGACTGCAACACACTCTATGTAGGAGGAAGGAAGAACGCACTGGACCATCTTGACAGTGCAAACCTAAACGGCTTCAATCCCCTTTCAACAGGATGCCAGATCATCATTGCAGATGGCCTGAAAGGCACAGATGACATCGATGTTGAAGTGCATGGGGGAAAATATGTGAAGAATGCCCACATCGGACGCGCTGTAATGGATGCTGACGTATTCATTTCCCTGAATCACTTCAAAGGGCATGAGGCAACAGGCTTTGGAGGAGCACTGAAGAATATCGGCATGGGATGCGGCTCAAGAGCTGGCAAGATGGATATGCACTCCCAGGGAAAGCCTGTCGTAGATTCAGCAAAGTGCATTGGATGCCACAGGTGTGAGAAGATCTGCGCACACTCTGCCCCTGCATTTGAGGGAAAGAAATGCCACATTGACCTTGATAAATGCGTCGGATGCGGAAGATGCATAGGAGTATGCCCTGTAGATGCCATAAATGAAGGTGTTTACAACAGCAATGAAATCCTGAACTGCAAGATGATGGAGTATGCAAAGGCAGTTCTTGATGGAAGGCCTTCTTTCCATATTTCCATTGCAATCGACATCTCTCCGAACTGCGACTGCCATTCAGAGAATGATCTTGCAATTACGCCGAATGTAGGCCTTTTTGCTTCATTTGATCCAGTTGCACTCGACCAGGCCTGTGCAGATGCGGTAAATGCCATGCCAGCAAATAATGGAAGTGCCCTGTCTGAAGCACATGAGCATACAGGAGACCATTTCCATGATGTGCATCCGGATACATCCTGGAAGCAGGGACTGGAGTATGCAGAGTCTATCGGCCTTGGAACAAGGGAATACAATCTAATAAAAGTGAAATGACAGCTCTCCTGTCTTCAAGGCGGGAGATTTTTAATCCATTTACTGAAACATGAATCTCACTTACTTAAAAGATCCTCAAAAAGGACAGCTATAAGAGGTATGGCAGCTAGTGCTATGGAATGGGTTCCAAGAATACCGCTTACTGCAGAGCTTAGAATCGCGCCAAGAACGAATGTTCCTATCAGGCCAGCATGGTATCCGCTTTTTTTAAGAGCCTTCATATCCTTATTGGCAATTGCGCTGTAAAGCTGCGATCCACAGCCTCTTAAATGCGCAGTGCAGAATAGTGTGGACATAGCAACACCCCGTGCCTGCCTGAAAGTATTGAACTGCATGCTGCTTATAAGAGCTATTGCAACATGGAAAAAGACAAACGGAGTATCTTCTGGAAGGAAAGCAAGGACAGCAAGCAGGATGATTTCAAAAAACAGGAGTACAGGATGCCACCTTTCCTTGAGCTTCTCAATGAAAGCCTGCGATATCACCGTTCCAAAAAAGAATGTTGATATCGGGATCAGTACAGACAGAGCCCTTTCAAAATCCAGCTCAGCAAGGCTCAGTCCGAATATCACAAGATTAGCTGTTTCCGCATTTGCAAACACCCCACCCTTCAAAAAATATGAGTAGGATCCCATGAAACCTCCGGAAAGCATTAGAAGGACAAATGCATGATAACGCTCAACAGTCTTAACTTTCTCTTCCATGCAATCAATCATATTCATTTAGCCTTTGATAGGAAATATCCTATAATGAATCTCATGGATAAGATTCTCACTTTAGATTACTATGACAGGAATGCCCTATCTTTTTCTGAAAGCACACTTTCAGTGGACATGAAAGAAGTAGAGGACATATTCCTCTCATATCTTGGAAAGGGAGGAAAGATTCTGGATCTTGGATGCGGATCAGGAAGAGACAGCATATATTTCCAGTCAAAAGGATACGATGTAACTCCAGCTGATGGCTCTATGGAGATCTGCAGGATAGCAGAGAAGAATACAGGCATTCCTGTGCGTCATATGCTTTTCCAGGATATTGATTATGTAAATGAATTTGATGGAGTATGGGCATGCTCATCCCTTCTCCATTCAAAAAAAGAAGATCTAAGAGGCATATTCTCCCTTATCCATAACGCTTTAAATGAAAATGGCATATTCTATTCATCCTTCAAATTTGGAACATTTGAAGGAATGAGAAATGGCAGATACTTCACAGACATGGATGAAGAGTCTTTCCTTTCCCTGGCAGATGGGCTGTTTAGGCCAGAGAAAATCTGGCTCACCCAGGATGCCCGTAAAGACAGGAAGGAAGAAAAATGGCTCAATGCAATTGTGAGGAAAATGAAATGAATGCATTTTACGGTAGATCTGACAGCCTATTAAAAGCACTGAGCAAAAAGATAGAGGATGCAAACTCTATTTTCTTCGCTGTGTCTTTTCTCCGGTTCAGTGGAGTAAGGCTACTCCTGCCATCTTTAAAGAAAGCAAAGGAAAAGGGAGTTAAGATCAGAATACTGACATCGACCTATCTGAATATTACAGAACCTTTTGCCATTGATGTCTTGAAAAAAGAACTTGCGGAAAGTGTGGATATACATTTTTATTCAAATGAAGAAATATCCTTTCACCCCAAAGCATATCTTTTTGAAGCTCAAGGAAAACGAGAGCTTTTCATTGGCTCATCAAACATAAGCGGAAGCGCGCTTTCTGGTGGTGTTGAGTGGAACTACCACCTAAATGAGATAACAGATAGTGGAAGCATTGAACATTTCTTCTCTGAGTTCTTCAGGCTCTTTGAAAGAGAATCATACTCAGTCTCAGATAACATACTGAAAGAATACAAATTAAAATGGAATCCTCCGCGTCTGAATTTAAAGGAGCGAAGTACAGAAAAGATTGTTCCAAGAGATTACCAGGAAGAAGCACTATATTCCCTGAAGAAGACCAGAGATGAAGGGGCAGATAAGGCCCTGATTGTTGCTGCCACAGGAATTGGGAAAACATATCTGGCAGCATTTGATACAGTTAATTACAAGAGAGTGCTTTTCACTGCGCACAGGAATGAGATCCTTAATCAGGCAGAATCCTCATTTGCCCGCGTCCGTCCAGATTCAAGAAGAGGTTTCTTTACAGCCGGAAGAAAAGATATGGATGCAGATATCCTGTTTGCTTCTGTCTTCACTCTTCAACAGCACCTTGAAGACTTTTCTCCTGATTATTTCGATTACATTGTGATAGATGAATTTCATCATGCCGCAGCAGAAAGCTACAGAAAGATACTCAATTATTTCAAGCCAGAATTCCTATTGGGTCTGACAGCTACTCCAGAACGCCTGGATAGACAGTCTATTTACAGCATTTGTGACTATAATGTTCCTTTTGAAATTGACATGCTTACAGCAATCAATAGAAATATGCTTTGCCCTTTTCACTACTTTGGAATCTTTGATGACACTGTGGATTACTCAGCTATCACATGGAAGAGTGGCAAATATTCATCAAGGGAGCTTACGGATAACCTATGCACAGCAAAAAGGGCAGAACTAATTTTCAAACACTACGCAAAATATGAAAGCAGAAGAGCCCTGGCATTTGTTTCCTCCAAAGATATGGCAATCTATATGAGGGATTACTTTAACAGAAAAGGAGTACACTCTTCTGCAGTAATTTCAGGTGGTGGAGATGGCAGATCTGATTCACTAAGGAAACTGGAGACTATGGAGATATCTGTAATATTTGCAGTAGACATTTTCAATGAAGGACTGGATATTCCAGAACTGGATCTTGTAATGTTCCTGCGTCCAACAGAATCCCCTGTGGTATTTCTCCAGCAGCTTGGAAGGGGATTAAGGAAAAGTGAAGGAAAAGAATATCTTACAGTGCTTGATTTCATTGGCAATTACAGGAATGCCTTTCTTATCGAATCTCTTCTAAAACATGGGACAGCAGAAGGAAATACGGCAGCTGTCCCAGAAAGTGTAATCAGTCCGGAAAGACTCCCGTCAGGCTGCATTGTTGATTTTGACTTCAGACTTATAGATCTCTTCAAGATGATGAGAGAAAAGAGAAAAAACATAAAAGAAAGAATCATAGACATCTATGAAGAAGTGAAAAGAGAACTGATCAGAATCCCTTCAAGATGCGAATTCTTTAATGCTTTAACAGGAGAAGAAATCTACTTTATCAGGAAAGATGCAAAAGTGAACCCATTCAGAAACTATGTCAGTTTTTTGAAAGAGAACAATGATTATTTCAAATCCCTAGATAAAGCTGCTGAGGAGTTCATAACATTCCTGGAAAACACAAAGATGACGAAATCATATAAGATTCCGCTGCTCCTTGCTTTCTTAGATGGGTCAGGAATTAAGCCTTACATCACTAGCAAAGACATGATTGAATCATTCAAAGCTTTTTACAGGAAAGGAATCAACTCAATTGACATTGAAAATGATAGAAAAACAAAGAACTTCAGTTCCTGGGATGATCACAGGATATTAACATTAATAAAATCAAATCCAATGCGCTACCTTTCGGAAAGTGGTGCATCATATTTCCATATTTCATCAGATGGAGTTTTTGCTTTAAATGACGCTTTACTTCCTTTTATAGAAGACCAAGAATTCATTTCAGAATTCGTTGACACCGTTAATTTCAGGAAGATGGAGTACTATCAGCTCAGATACGAAAACAATTCAGGCTGACAAAAACTCTCTACACACTATTTACCCTTTTCCTGTTACTTCTTAAGCAGCAAATCATAGAACGGCAAATTAACAGCATTTTGCTATCTAAGGCAAAATCTGTTATCTTTATGTTATATTTTCTTTTTTTACCTTCCTATTTTTGGATGCCGCTTCGTTTTGAATCTGCCTCAGCAAGGGCAGCTATTACAGGAGAAAAAAATATGAAACTATCAGACATGAGAGGCGATAAAGCCAGGCTTTTCAGTCCATCAGCACTGTCTCTGGATGTAACAGATCCAGAATATGCAGAAATCATAGCACGTTTTGCTTTCCTTGAGGTCACACAGTTCGGGGAACTCGACAAAAGAGATAAAGTCCTTACAGCACTGGCCTCTGTAATCGCATCAAACGGAAGGGAAGCTTACACCATGGTGCTTAAAGGAGCTCTGAAACTCGGATTGAAAGAAGAAGAGATCAAGGAGCTTATATACCAGAGCACAGCTTATGTTGGCTTATCAAATGTCCTTTATTTCCTAAGGGAAACCAACAAGGAACTCGATAAGATAGATCACGACTTCTCACATACGAAAAGAAGGACAGTGGACCATGAAGACAGGTGCAGGAAAGGAGAAGAGATACAGGTTGCCATCTTTGGGGAAGGGATGAGAGGTTTTTCAGAGCAGGGAGATGAGGATCGCAGGCACATCAACAGATGGCTAAGCGAAAATTGCTTTGGAGATTACTATTCAAGGGAAGGATTATCACTTAAGGACAGGGAGCTGATAACATTTTCCATCCTGCTGTCATTAGGATGCACCCCAAAACAGCTGAAAAGCCATATACAGGGTAACCTGAACCTTGGAAGAACCAGGAAAGAGCTCATAGCAGCAGCATCTGAATGCGTCCCCTATGTAGGATACCCAAAAGTGCTGAACGCATTAGATGCCATCGATGAATTAACTCTTGAGGCCAAGGGCGCTGACTAAAGCGCTCTTTACTGTTTTTACAAATACTATATCTTCCCTGCTCTTCCTGTTCTTTATGTAAGGAGAGATAACTAAATCAAAACCTAAATCTGAAGCAGCCTTCTGCTTCCTTTCAAGGAAAGGAACATTCCTCACCTCTCCGGCAAGAGACAGTTCTCCGAAAGATACAAGCTTTGAAGGAAGGCTCCTGTTGAGCTTTGAACTGTAAAGGGCAAGAGCAAGAGGAAGCTCGATGGAGACATCGTTTAGCTTCACACCGCCAGCAACATTCACATAAACATCCTGATCGTTCAGCTTAAGTCCTGCATGGCGCTCAAGTATAGCAGATACTCTCGATACCCTGGCTGTATCTATCTTATCTGAGTAGATTCTCTGCAGCCCTGTCTTGGCAGGAACGACAAGGGCCTGTATCTCTACGACAAATGCCCTGGAACCTTCCACAATTGATGTGAATGCAATTCCTGGAGGAAGGTCATCATCACTGCGTGAGGATAAAAACACTTCAGTTGGATCCTTTAATCCATGAAGGCCTTTATCATCCATCTCAAAAAGTCCAATCTCATCTACAGAGCCGAACCTGTTCTTGGCAGCACGGAGCAGCCTTATGCCGTTTTCTGCACTTTCAAAGTAAAGTACGGTATCTACCATATGCTCAACTATCTTCGGTCCTGCGATATTGCCATCCTTTGTGACATGTCCTACAAAGAATATGGAAGAACCTATACGTTTTGCCACATTGGAAAGCACTAAGCAGCATGCCCTCACCTGGTTTGGAGATCCCTGCATTGAGGCTACCGTTGATGTATAGAGCGTCTGAAGGCTGTCCACTATGATAATCTTTGGCTCAATCTTCTCTATTGTCTCTTCAAGCACTTCCAGGCGTGTATCGCAGAAGATTGATATGTTGGATAGATTAAGGCCCAATCGCTCTCCCCTGAGCTTTACCTGCGATGGGGACTCCTCACCAGAAACATACAGGACTTCATTGTTCTCTGAAAGGAATGAGAGCATTTCAAGCATCAGTGTAGATTTTCCAATGCCAGGCTCGCCTCCTATCAATACGGAAGAGGGAAGCATGACGCCCCCTCCCAGTACCCTGTCAAGCTCATCAAACCCGGTATGAAGCCTTATAGCCTCATCCGACCTTATTTCAGACAGCTTTCTTACCCTGTTATCTGAAGAAGGGGATGCAGACCCTGCCTTTGTTTTGTTTGGAGTGCTAACTATCTCTTCTTCAAATGTATTCCAGCTGTTGCACTCAGGACATCTGCCCATCCATTTCGTTTCAGTATGTCCGCATTCTGAGCAGACATACCTTTTCTGTACTTCTTTCAACTATTCTCCTAGAAGCTGAGAAGCTCAACCTCAAAAATAAGATAAGAATTTGGAGGAATCACCCCTGGATATCCATACTCTCCATACCCCAGCTCCGGTGGAATGATAAGTGTCCTCTTTTCCCCTTTCTTCATGCTCTGAAGGGCTTCATTCCATCCTTCTATAACCTGTCCGATCCTGAAGGTTGCAGGCTCATTGCGTGCAATGGATGAATCAAATATCTTTCCATTCAGCAGAGTTCCAGTATAGTGCACTGTTACAGACTGCCCATATTTCGGACTGTCATTTCCAACACCCTGCTTGTTTACCACGTACATAAGGCCTGTACCAGTCTTTATTGCATCAGGATAGCGGTTCTTGATCTCTTCAAGCACAGCCCTGCGTTCCTTTTCAATCTTCTCCTGTGCTTTCTTCTCTGCATCCTGCACATACTGGTCAAATGCCTTTCCTGATGTGTCAAAAGCCTCTGCATCTGAGCCAACCCTGATAATCTTCACAGACTCTATCTTGTCACCCATCTCAATTGCATTCACAACATCCTGGCCTTCTACAACATGCCCGAACACTGAATGCTTTCCATCAAGCCATGGAGTTGCAACATGCGTGATAAAGAACTGGCTTCCATTCGTATTCGGACCTGCATTAGCCATGGAAAGAACTCCAGGTCCTGTATGCTTCAGCTCAGGATCAAACTCATCTGGAAACCTGTATCCAGGACCACCTGTACCATCACCTTTAGGGCAGCCACCCTGAATCATGAAATCCTTTATGACACGATGGAACATAAGGCCATCATAGAAAGGAGTTCCAATATCATCAAGGTTTAAATTACCTTCCGCAAGTCCGACAAAATTGCAGACTGTCATTGGACATTTTTTGTACTCAAGACTTAACAGTATTTCTCCCTTACTGGTGGTCATAAGGGCATAAAGCCCATCCTTTAATTTTGATGTATCCATAATATTTCCTTATAATATAAATAATTATTCTTCAAATAATTCTTCGCCGTCACTCAGGAAAGAATAAATCCTTTCAAGTTCTTTCTGCGTTCGGAACCTCACCATGAGACGTCCTTTGTTTAGTGTCCCTTTTATTTCAACTTTTGCCCCGATTGCAGTGACGAACTTCTCCTCAACCATGCTGATTTCAGGATCCTTGCCCTTTTCCTTTTTCCTCTGAATTATTTTCTTTCCCTTGTTGTATTCCTCTGCAAGAGCCTCTGCATCCCTTACAGACAGGTCTCCTTCCACTATCTTGTTTCTCAGGAGCATCTGATCTGCTGGATTGACCAATGACAATATTGCCCTGGCATGTCCACTTGTTATAAGGCCGGATATGAGATCATCCTTAATTGTATCAGGAAGATTCAGGAGCCTTATGGAGTTTGTTATGGCAGATCGCGATTTTCCAACTTTCTTTGCCACATCCTCCTGGGTATAGCCGGACTTCTGAATCAGATACTGATAGGCAAAAGCTTCTTCTATTGGATTCAGATCCTCCCTCTGCACATTCTCAATAAGGGAGACTTCCATACGCTGTATCTCACCAAAGCTCTTTATTATTCCAGGAATTTTATCAAGTCCTGCAATCTGGGAAGCCCTGTAACGCCTTTCTCCTGCAATTATGGAGTATTTTCCAGGTGCATACTCCTCCACTATTATTGGCTGGATGACTCCCTGGCTTTTGATAGAATCAGCAAGCTCATTAAGTGAGTCCTCGTCAAAGCTCTTTCTAGGCTGATTAGGATTTGCGGTAATGCTCGATATAGGAAGGTACACAACCCTGTCTCCTGTATCTGCAGCTTCTGCCTTTGAATCAGAGTGAGGAATAACGGGAGAAGAGGGAGGCATGATAGGTACATCTACCTTCTCTTCCTCTGCAATAGCTATGTTTTCTATCTGAGCATCATAATCAAACCCGGAAAGAAGGGAGCCCATACCTTTTCCTAGTCCGTGTTTCTTATCACCAGGCACGTTCAACAACCTCCTTTGCTAATGCTGCATAAGCTTTGCTTCCTGCATTATTCTTATCATACACATTAATTGGCATTCCATGGCTTGGAGCTTCTGACAATCTTGATGTACGTGGAATAATTGTCTTAAAAACAAGATCCTTGAAATATTCACTCACATCTTCTACAACATCCTGATTCAAAAGAATTCTCTTGCTGTACATAGTAAAAAGTATTCCCATAATCTTAAGCTCTGGATTAAGAGACTTCTTTACATTTGAAACAGTCCTTATAATCAGGTTCAGTCCTTCCATTGCCAAATACTCGCACTGAAGAGGAATAATTACATATTCTGCCCATGCAAGTGCGTTCATAGTTTCCAGTCCAATAGATGGAGGGCAATCCAAAAGGATGTAATCGAACATCTCATCAAGTGGAGCTAATGCATGCTTCAAATAGTATTCCCTGTCTTCTTCATCAACAAGTTCAACAGTAAGCCCTGCTGTATCAACAGAACCAGCAATCAAACTGAGATTTTCAAAGATTGTACTCTGAACAGCATCAGCAGCATTCTTCTGACCAGAAACAACCTGGTAAATTGTAGCTTTCCTACCATCACCAGAGACAGCACCCGTAAGGTTAGCCTGGGAATCAAAATCTATCAAAAGAACCTTATATCCCAAAGCACCTAAGGCAGCACCAAGATTTACACATGTAGTAGTCTTACCAACACCTCCTTTTTGATTAAAGAAGATGATTTTATGAGCTTTCATAATTATAACTATAAAAAAATAATATATAATTGTCGATAAATAAATTGCTAACTTGACCCAGAGATATTGAAAAAGTATATTTGTTTCACGGAGGAATATAAAATGGAAGAAAAAGTAAAAGAAGCAATCAATGCAATTCGTCCAGCACTTCAGAATGATGGTGGAGATATAGAGTTTGTAAAGATGGAAGGAAATGACGTATATGTAAAGCTCGTAGGAGCATGCGCAGGCTGTCCAATGAGCCAGCTTACATTATCTAATGGCGTCCAGAGATACGTCAGGGAAACAGTTGATAAGAACCTGAATATAATCAACTCAACATTTTAAAACACTAAAAGATTCAAGAAAAAATATCCAGTTTTCCGCTGGATATTTTTTTAAGCAAAAATGTTTCACGTGAAACAATTAATTTCCACTTTAAAATGGACAATACAAAAAACTAAAATTTCTAAATTATCGATTATTAAATATAACCAAATAACAAAAATTATTATATAGTTAGGAAACTAATTAATTATTAATAATATAAACTATCTATCACTATATCTGGATTAATAATAAAAGAAATAAAAAATATAATAGGGGGAAAACCATGCCAATAACAAAAAAATAGATTAAAAACCATTAATAGAAAAGAAAATATAATAAAACAATAAAAAGGAAAACACAAAAATAGAAATAAAATCTAGCTTTGTTAAATTAAAATAAAAGGAAAAGATGTTTCACGTGAAACATCTAAAAGCAAATAATAGTTTAATGCAGACGAAGAATATTATAAAATAATCAAAAAATAATCTCTTTTTGAATTAACAATAACTCTCTTTTTTCCTTGAATTACTCTACCCATACGACGAATTAATACCAATAAAATCTCAGATATATTTTTCATAAAAGAAAGATACAAGAAAACACTAATAAGAATTTTTTAAGCACTAAAAACAAAGGCACAGTAAAATAAAAACTCGATTATTGTATTTTTCTAATATTTAATATTATTAATTAGTTTTACCTATCTAAAAAATAAATAATAAAAACCTGAATGTTTCACGTGAAACAATTATTTTTTATGTTAGAAATAGAAACACTATACAAATCTAACATGGATTTTGTTTTACTACATAAAATGAATATTAAAAAAACTGCATTACATTCTTTATTTATAACTAATGGAAGGAAGGAAAAGCATTGTTCCTTATTTTTCTGATACTATTTTTTGTCTATATATTACCTCGAAGTTTCACGTGAAACAAATTGAAAAATTGATTCAGGTCAGTTTTATTGGATTTATTTAGGTTTTTGAACTAAAAACCCCGTTTAAATATACTCCAGAGTGGTTTTTTTGCAAGTGTTTCTATATATAGTTTCAGAAATATTGTACTTATTTTCCCTATTATTACCTATTTAATAGGGTAGTTTTTTTCATGTTTTTGAATATAAAAAAAGCCGATGCATACACATCGGCTTAGAATAGGTAATAGAATTCAGAATCATTCTTCAGATGTTGGACTATCTGTCACTTCATCTTCATCTAAATCATCTTCTTCCTGGTAGGAAGTAATTGCCATTGCATTAATGCTGTCACCAGATTTCTTGAATGCTGCGACTTTAACGCCTCTAGCGCTTCTTCCCTGGGTTGAAATATCTCTTGTATGGACTCTTATAGCCTGGCCTTTCTTGGTCATGAAGATTACATCAGTATCATCATCTACAGCGAAAGCATCTACGATGCCATTTTCACCCTTTTCGATAGTGTAGATCTTCTGTCCCATTGTGCCTCTGCCATGGTTCATAAACTCATCAAACCGTACTTTCTTACCTTTTCCCTGTTCGGTAATCATGAGGATTTCCTTATCATTTTCAACCTTTACAAGGCCTACAAGCTCATCCTCACCAAGCAGTTTGATTCCTCTTACGCCATGTGTGCTCCTGCCCATCGTCCTGATATTTGCAGCTTCAGTCCTGAGTCCCTTTCCTTCCTTTGTAACGAGCATGACGTCATCTTCTTCATCTACGAATATGGACTGTGCAAGCTCATCTCCCTCATCAAGAAGGATTGCTTTGACTCCTCTGACTTTTGCATTAATGAAGTCATTCAGCCTTACTTTCTTTGTTACACCGAACTTTGTACCCATCAGGATATACTTATCTTCGCTGAACTCAGAGAAACTGATGATGGATGTCACCCTTTCATTGTTATCTATCTGGATAATGCTCTTCAGGCTTGTTCCCTTAGCTGTTTTTGCGTTCTCAGGAATATCGAAAGCCTTTATATAATAAGCTTTTCCAAGATTGGATACAAAGAGGATGAAATTATGGCTGTTGCAGATGAAAAGGTGCTGCACGAAATCATTATCAACGAGCTTTGCTCCGATCGTACCTTTGCCACCTCTCTTCTGTGCCCTGTACTCATCAATAGGAATACGCTTGGCAAATCCTTTATTGGTAATGGAAATTACTACTTCTTCCTTCTTGATGAAATCCTCTGGAGAAGCATCCTCAAGCTCTCTTTCATTGATCTCGGTCCTTCTTCTGTCACCATAGGTTTCACCTATCTTGATCAGCTCATCCTTTACAACGCCGAGAATCTTCCTCTCATCAGCCAGAAGCTCTTTGTAGTAAACAATCTTGCCTTCAAGTTCTGCCAACTCCTGAAGGATCTTTTCAGTTTCAAGATGAGACAGCCTTCCAAGTCTCATATCAATGATAGCATCTGCCTGTACCTGTGTAAGGTTAAATGCTTTCTGAAGCTCGAGAGAGGCTATCGTATTGTCTTCACTTTCCTTGATGATCCTGATTACTTCATCGATGTTATCAAGACCGATCTTCAGGCCTTCGAGTATATGTGCCCTCTCTTCAGCTTTCCTCAGATCGAACCTGGTTCTCCTCTCTACAACCTCTTTCCTGTGATTTACGTATGCTTCAAGCATTTCCTTAAGGTTGAACAGCTTTGGAGCTCCATTCTGGAGTGCAAGGTTGTAGATATTGAAGTTTGACTGCAGTGCAGTCCTTCCAAAAAGCATGTTGAGTACGATATTTGGAACAGCATCTGCTTTAAGCTCTATTACTATCCTGATACCGTCACGTCCGGACTCATCACGTACTGCAGCAATACCTTTTATAACTTCATCCTTTCTAAGCTCATCGATCTTCTTTACAAGCTCACTTTTGTTAACTTGGTAAGGAATTTCAGTAAAGACAATTTTATCATGGCCTTTATCATTCTCTTCAATTTCATAGCGGCTTCTGATAACTACCTTACCTTTTCCGGTAGTATATGCATCCATTATGCCTTTTTTACCGCATATGATACCATAAGAAGGGAAGTCAGGACCCTTTATGTATTCCATTAACTCAGGAATAGTAATATCCGGATTATCTATAAGTGCAGAAATACCGCTTATAACCTCTGTAAGGTTATGTGGGGCAAGGTTTGTTGCCATACCTACAGCAATACCGGATGATCCATTTACCATCAGAAATGGAAATGCAGATGGAAGGACTGAAGGCTCTTTCAGGCTCTCATCGTAGTTAGGTGTGAAATCTACTGTTTCCTTATTGATGTCAGTAAGCATCTCTTCACCAAGCTTTGAGAGCTTAGCCTCTGTATACCTCATAGCTGCTGGTGGATCTCCATCAATAGATCCAAAGTTTCCCTGAGGCTTTACAACAGGATAGCGCAGTGAGAAATCCTGACCCAGCCTGACCAGTGCATCATAAACAGAAGCGTCTCCATGCGGATGGTACTTACCAAGTACGTCACCAACGACACGTGCGCATTTCTTTGTCTGGCTTGATGCCTTGAGCCCGATATCCCACATATCGTACAGGATTCTTCTATGTACAGGCTTCAATCCATCCCTTACATCAGGAAGGGCCCTGGAAACGATAACTGACATAGCATAGTTAAGGTAGCTGGTCTTCATCTCTGTGGAAAGATCAGCCTTAATAACCTTTCCTAGGTGTTCTTCTTGAATATTTTCGTCCATTTTTCCTTCCTTAGATATCCAACATGCTTACATATGTAGCATTCTGTTCAATAAATTCACGTCTTGGCTCGACATCTTCGCCCATAAGCATTGAGAAAACCCTGTCTGCCTCTTCAGCATCAGAGAGCGTAACCTGGCCAATCATCCTTGTCTCAGGATTCATAGTTGTTTCCCAGAGCTCTTCTTTCTCCATTTCTCCAAGACCTTTGTAGCGCTGTGCAATTACCTTTCCCTCATCACCCTGGGCATACTCATCTATTATCTGCTTTTTCTCTTCTTCCATATAAGCGTAATAGACTTTCTTTCCAATCGTGATCTTATAGAGTGGAGGCATTGCAAAATATACGTATCCAGCTTCAATAAGAGGCTTCATATATCTGAAAAAGAATGTAAGAAGCAATGTCCTGATATGAGATCCATCAACATCGGCATCTGCCATAATGATAACCTTATGATAGCGAACCTTGCTCAAATCGAACGTCATTTCCTCTCCAGAGGCTTTCTTTTCATCATGATCTGCCTGGCTCTCATTGTATCTCGTAATACCTGCTCCGATTGTCTGGATTACAGGATGGAGCTTATCATTGTTCAGAACCTTAACTTCCTGTGCCTTCTCAACATTCAGCATCTTTCCCCAGAGAGGAAGGATTGCCTGGAAACGGCTGTCCCTGCCTTGCTTTGCAGTTCCTCCGGCACTATCACCCTCAACGATGAACACTTCACATTTTGCAGGATCCTTTTCTGAACAGTCTGCAAGCTTTCCAGGAAGTCCGCCACCTTCGTTCTTTTTCCTGATATTCTCCCGGGCTTTCCTTGCTGCCACACGGCCGAGTGCCGCATTGGTAACCTTATCAAGAAGCTTGTCAATGGCATCAGGAAATTCATCAAAATAGTTTGTGAGATTCTCATAAACAAGGGAATCAACAACACCGCGGACAGATGAATTTCCCAGTTTCATCTTAGTCTGGCCTTCAAACTGCGGCTCAGGAATCTTAACGGACACTATGGCTGTAAGACCTTCTGAGATATCTGAAGCTTCCAGGCTTTCTGAGTACTTTTTCATGTACTTTACGCTTTTCTTAAGCTGATTGTTCAGACACCTGGAAAGTGCTGTCCTGAATCCTACCAGGTGAGTACCGCCTTCCCTTGTGTTGATATTGTTTACAAAAGTGTAAATTTTCTCATCGTACTTATCATTGTACTGCAGTGCCACTTCAACGCTTACCTGCTTGTTAGACTCAATTGTCCTGACTCCTTCAAAGGAAATAGGCTCAAAAAGCGTCGTCTTATACTCATTCAGGTATTTAACAAATGAGGAGAGTCCGCCTTCTGCATGAAGAGTGTCACGCCTTACAAGATCACCACGCTCATCAGAAAACTCAATCTTAATTCCCTTATTCAGGTAAGAGAGCTCCCTGAACCTGCTTAGTAAGGTGTCATAATTAAAGCTGTTTCTTTCCATGATGGAGAAATCAGGAGTGAATCTGACCAGAGTGCCGGTATGATCTGTATCTCCAATGACTTCCACATCCTTTTCAGGAATTCCCTTATGGTATACCTGCCTGTAAACCTTAGGTGCACGGTATACGATTACCTCAAGGGTGTCAGAGAGGGCGTTAACACATGAAACGCCAACACCATGCAATCCACCAGAAACCTTATACGCGTTGTCGTCGAACTTTCCTCCAGCATGCAGCTGGGTAAGTACAACCTCGAGAGTGCTTTTCTTCTCTGTAGGATGCATGTCAACAGGAATGCCTCTTCCATTATCAAGAACAGAACAGTATTCCTCTCCGTTTTCGCCTTTCTCAAGCTTAACGATGATGGTATCGCAATAGCCAGCCATAGCTTCATCTATGGAGTTATCAACAACCTCATACACAAGATGATGAAGTCCGTCGATTCCCGTGCTGCCTATATACATACCAGGACGTTCTCTTACAGGCTCAAGCCCCTTAAGGACCTTGATTTCGTCGCTAGTATAATTCTTGCTAGCCTCTTCTTTTTTTAAATCTTCGCTCATATCTTTCCTTTTGCCTTTATTTTTTTAACAAAAAACTATTTAAGTACAAAATCCAGTCGCATTAATTATATATATTAATATCAATAAATGCAAGGACTTTAAGGAACGCAGAAATATAGTCAAATATATATATAAAAAGGAATTAAGTAATAAATTTGTAACTGCCGGAAAAATAGTGCTTGAAGAAAGGGACTTAGCAATTTAATATATTTGACACGGGAAATAGAAAATGCTTAAAGAACTCTGGAATCAAGCTGAAGAAAGATTAAAACAAACGATGCCCTCATCAGGGCAGATATGGCTTAAAAATGCTCACTATAGCGGTGAAAAAGGCAATACTTTGATCCTGTCTTTCACTTCCAGCTACTATCTGGATTCCTTTAAGAGGCATTGCCTGGATCAAAGCCAGCATGTGCTTGAAGACCTTTCCGGTGAGGATATAAGGATCAATCTGATAATTGATAACAATGCAAAACCGGAAGAGGAGAAGGAAGAAGTAAAGATAACCCATCTTTCTGAGAAAAAGAAAGCAGTGAATGAAACACTGAACAGGGACTATACTTTCGATAACTTCATTGTCGGAGAGAACAACCTGTTTGCCTGCAATGTCGCAAAAGTCATCTCAACAAACCCTGGAACAAGCTTCAACCCATGCCTGATCTACGGAGGAGTCGGATTGGGAAAAACACACCTGATACAGGCTATTGGAAACTTCATATATGATCACAATCCAAAGATGAAGGTCATTTATGTAACTGCAGAGACATTTACAAATGAACTTATCCAGGCAATAGGGACAAAAGCAGGAAATGCTAAATTCAAGAACAAGTACCGTACTGCTGACGTCCTTCTCATAGATGATATCCACTTCATTGCTGATAAGGAAAGCACTCAGGAAGAGATATTCCACACATTCAACGATCTTACAGAGCGTAATAAACAGATCGTATTCACATGCGACCGCCCTATAACAGAGCTCAGGGGAGTCAATGAAAGGCTTATCACAAGATTCAGGAAGGGAGTCAATGTAGATCTGCAGCCTCCACAGTATGAAACCCGTATGGCCATTGCAATAAAGAAATGCAAGGACCTTAATTTCAGGATAAAGCAGGATGTGCTTGAATATATCTGCATGAATATAAAATCAAATGTAAGGGATCTTGAAGGAGCACTTACAACGCTTTATTCATTCTCTGAACTGGTAGGACGTGAAATAACGAAGGAAATAGCTGCAGAGCACATAAAGAATTTCATTCCTACGGAGATGATAAAGAACACTGAAGTCACGATTGACCAGATAATTGCTGAAAGCGCGTCATACTTCAATGTCTCCACTTTCGATATCAGGGGAAAAAGCAGGAATAAGAATGTATCTCTGGCACGCCATATTGCCATGTACCTCTCAAGCAATATGACAAATCTTTCTCTAACTGAGATAGGTAAGTACTTTGACAGCAAAGACCATACCACAGTCAGCTATGCCATAAACAAGATAAAGAGCATAGAAGAGAGTGATGAGAGCATCAAAAAGGCTACTGAAACAATAGTCAACAATCTTAAAAAGCAGTAATCAAATTTAATTAATCAAACTTAAAAGTGGTAAAAACACCCCATTTTCTTTGAGTTTTCCACAATTTCTGGGGAAAACCTGTGGAAAACTTGGTAAAAAGGTGTTCAAAACCTGTTAATAAGAAATGAGTTTTCACCCATAATTTGCAGCATGATCCTTAACTTATAATCATCTTTGTGGAAAGCTGTGAATAACTGTCAGAGTTTTCCACACAGTTTTCCACATGCTAATATCATTTATTAAAATAAGTTAAATAAGTTTTCCACACTTTCCACAGGTACTACTATAACTACTAATCTTTTTATATCTATAAATTCAGTAGAAATAAAAATAATGAGGAAAAACTAAAAAAATTCAGATCAATATGTTATATTTAATCCAAGGAGTTAAGAAATGAAATTTATCTGCAAATGTGAAGACTTAAGAAAGGAAATACAATATGCATCAAACTTCACAACAAAAAGAAATTCACTCTCTATAACAAGCAATGTACTTCTGGTTAACAGGAACAATACCTTAACTGTGAAGGCAACAGATGGAAAAAACGGATTTGTTTCATCAATTGAAGTAAATACAGTAATACCTGGGTCAACCACAGTTCTCTGCGATAAATTATTGGATGTACTTAAGAACATCAATGATGGAATTGAGCTTGAATTCACAGAAGAAAATGACAACCTTTCAATAAAGAATTCAGAAGAATCTAAATTCATCATTAACATGAGAACTGTTTCTGCAGACAAATTCGAAGATCTGATGGAAGCTCCGGAAGATGATTATTTTACAATTGGACAGTCCTTATTCTTTGATATGATAGACAAGACTAGCTATGCAGTAGGACATGAAGATTCCAGGTTCTTCCTTACAGGAGTATATATTGAATACAAGAATGACCGTCTTGTAACAGTTGCAACTGATGGAAAGAAACTGAACTGTGTCCGCCGTCAGTTTGACAGGGAGATAGATGAGTTTGTTCCATCAATCGTACCTGTCAATTTCCTGAGCAATCTCAAGATGATAGGATCTGGAGATGGAGTGCTGAGCCTCTGCTTCAAGAATGGGTATGCTTTTGCAAATATAGAAGGAAGATTCATGTATTCATATCTCATTACCGGAAACTATCCAAACTATGAGAAAGTAATTCCAAAATCCTTTGAATATAAGGCAACGCTTAACAGGGATGAAATTCTTAATGCCATAAACCTTATTGCTGTAACCATAGAGATGAAGAGCAAGAAGATCATATTTGAAATAAACAATGATGGAATTATGATAAGCGGTGAGGATTCTGATGGAAACAGCAAGAACGTAGTGAAGTGCGATTACGATGGTCCTGAGATGAAACTCTCATTCAATTACAATTTCCTTCTGGATGCCATAAAGAGAATAGACAGTGACAACATTTCAATATGTTTTAACAACGCAAGCACTGCAATCGGACTTATAAGTGACCCAGAGTCAGATTATATCTTTATTATCATGCCTATGCAGGCTTAATGATGAGATTTGAAAAAATAAGGATAATCAATTTCAGGAACATATCCTCTTCTGTTGTAGATATCGATAGGGAGGATATTGTTCTTATTGGTGAGAATGCACAGGGAAAAACCAATTTTCTGGAAGCTGTCTATACTTTGTGCTATGCATCTTCTTTCAAGACTCCATCCCTGAAAGAAGCTATAAAGCATGGGGAAGATGGATTTTTCATTGAGGCAACTTTCCTTAATGACTATAAGGAGAGGCAGTATATCAGCTATTCTTTTGATGGCAGCAAGAGAAACATCATCCTTGATGGAAAAAAAGTTACTGACAGGAAAGAACTCATATATAATTTTCCATGCATTGTATTCTGCCATGAGGATATCGAGTTCCTTAAAGGCGAACCTGATGTGAGAAGAAAATTCTTTGATCAGATGATGAGCCTTTCAGATCCTTCATTCCTGGATGATATAAGGCTTTACCGTAATGTGCTGTCAAAGAGGAATGCTGCGATAAAGATGGCAGATAAAAGCCTTATGGGACTTTATGATGAACGGCTTGCCAGATATGGGCTTTCAATAATGGAGAAAAGGGAAAAGGCTGTAGAGGTATTCAATTCAATATTCCCTTCCCTCTTTTCACTTGTTTCTGGCGGAAAGGATGATCTTTTCATTCAATATCAGAAATCCTGGCAGAATGTTTCAAGCGCTGAGGAAATAGTTGATATACTCAATGATACCAGGGAAAGGGATCTGAAAATGCTTACGACTACCAGCGGAATACACAGGGACCGTTTTGTAGTCAGGGATAAAAATGGAATATTCAGCCAGAGCGGATCAACAGGGCAGCTCAGGCTGTGTTCTCTGATTTTCAGGATAGTTGAGGCACTGGTATTTGAAGAGTCAACAGGAAAGAAACCAATACTTTTGTTTGATGATGTCCTTCTGGAACTGGACAGTACGAAAAGAAAACTCTTTTTGAATGAGATAGATTCATACAGCCAGGCATTCTTCACCTTCCTTCCAAAGGAGATATACTTTGATGAAAGCCATAAGAGCCCTCTATGCTATACTGTAAAGGACGGAAAGTACTACTTATGAGTGAATACTATAAGCAAGCAGGGGAAGTATTGAAAGAAATACTTGAGAAGATAGGCACAAGGAAAGATGAAAGGGATGAGATCCTGAAGAATGAATGGAAAAACATAGCAGGGCCAAAAATATCCTCATATTCAGAATATCTGAAGGTTGATAAGAAGACTTTGTACATAGCAACAGATGATAGCAGATATATTCCATTTATCTTAAGCCAGAAGAAGAGAATACTGGATAAATACAATGCTTTGTTTGACAATAATAGGGTTTCTTATATCAGAATAATCGTTAAAACTGTTTAATTTTTTGCAATATTAGTACTTGACGCTGATTTGAAGTATCTATAAAATTTTTAACTCGGACACATATGTCCTAATTGAAGAACATTACAGCTAATTGATTAGCTAAAACATTTGGAGACTACCATGAGCAACAAAGGCAAGAGAACTTACCAGCCAAGTAAGAGAAAGAGAACAAGAAAATTCGGCTTCCGTGCCAGAATGGCTACAAAGGGTGGACGTCTCGTACTTGCTCGCAGAAGAGCAAAAGGCAGACACAGTCTAACCGTAAGCGATGAGAAGAAGCCTTACTAAGACGCATATCATTAGAAAGAAAGAAGAAATTGATCGCATTTTCAAGGATGGCAGGAAATATACATCCCAGAAGATGCGATTAATTGCTCTTAATAACGGGCTCTCTTTTGACCGTATTATTGTCATACCGGTCAAGCATTATGGAAACTCGGTGGAGCGCAATAAGATAAGGCGTCAGACTAAAGAGATTTTCAGGAACTGGGAAGGCCGTGTTATTGAGAGTGATGAGAATATCGGACTAGATATCGTTTTGGTAGTTTATCCTGGAAAGGTTTCTTCTTTTTCCTTGCTTGAGGCCGATATGAATTCATTATTGGTCAGGTTAAAGAGGAAATAGCTCCTATTATCTCTTCATGCAGAGTTCCTATTCCAACTTTCCTCGGATAAAAATTCAAAATCATAAAGGAGAATAAATGGATAGGAATACTATAATTGCAATAGTCCTATGTACAATCGTAATTATCTTTTCAACTACGATTCAGACATTGTTTTTTGCTCCAGATCCAACAGCAGCAACAGAAACTACAGAAGAAGTCATTGCAGATGTAAATGATTCAGCTGCAGTGCTGACGGGATCTGAAAATGCATATGGCCGTGATTTCTACGCAGTAGGGGAAGATCCTGATTCAGCGTCTTTTACGGTAGAAAATGAAGTATCAAGGATCACATTCAACCCGGTTGGAGCATCAATTGACAGTGTTCTTCTGAAAGAGCATCAGACAAATGGAGAGCCAAGCGAGCTTATATTCAAAGACAGCGATGATGTAAATCCATTCATGCTCTATGCAGGAGATGACACTTCAAATCCTATTGATCCTGTATTCAGCTATACTATAAATGAAATGCCTGACAGATCTATTACACAGGTGACATTCAGCCGTGAATTTGAAACAAGGGACGGAAAGAAATTCACTATAAACAAGATCTATGCAGTTCCTACAAATGATGAATACATGATCCAGCTTGTCGTAAATATCATGACAGAGGATGGATCAAGGATCCCTCTCAGCTATAATGGATATACATATACGCTTGGCTTTGGCCCTCAGGTCGGTCCTGAGTTTGAGTCAGTTGGTTCGAACTATGACTACAGAAGGATCAACTACCTCCGTGATGATAAAGGCGGGAAGAGCAATGTAAGATATTCATCCGATGGTGTGTTCACTTATGATGATTACAAAAGTGATGAGTTCATTGACTGGATCAGCCTTACAGGAAAGTATTTCGTAGCTATCGGAATTCCTGAGACAGAGAATGCAGTTACAAAGTATTCAGCTACTCAGCATACTTATGATAGCGGTGTAAGCCAGGAAAACTATTTCTATTTCACAAGGGAAAGTTCAAATGAATCATCTGTGACAGATGTTTACTCATACTATCTTGGACCTCAGGACAAGGGTGAGCTTGACAGGTATGACAGGGCAGAAGATAACGTATTCGGACTTTCAGGCCATAGGTTGAAGGAGGCTATGGATTCTTCATGGCTCTGGTGGCTTGAACAGATTCTGAAATGGGCACTTACCCTTATTTACAAGGTAATTCCTAACTATGGTGTCGCTATCATCATACTTACTATCATTATCAGGGTCCTGCTCCATCCACTTTCAAAGAAGGGTACAGAGTCTACAGCTAAGATGAGTGCTCTCACTCCGAAGATGAATGAAATTAAGGAAAGGTATCCTGACGATCCAGAAAAGCAGAATATGGCTATGGCTAAGCTGTATAAGGAAGAAGGAATCAACCCGATGTCTTCATGCTGGCCAATGCTCATTCAGTTCCCTATTCTTATCGCATTCTATGGACTGCTTAACAAGAATATAGATCTCAGGGGTGCTATGTTCATTCCTGGCTGGATTACAGACCTCTCAATTCCTGAGACTGTCTTCACTCTTCCATTCAGTATTCCGCTTCTTGGAAACCAGATTCACCTGCTGCCAATCATTTACACACTTTCAATGATCTACAGCATGAAGATAACTCAGCAGGCAACATCTGCTGGACAGGCTGGAACCATGAAGTTCATGACATATGGCATGCCTATTATATTCTTCTTTGTCCTTTACAATACTCCATCAGGACTTCTTGTTTACTGGACAAGCACAAACATCATCTCGATTGGAACACAGATTTATGTAAATAAGAAGAAAGGTACCAAGTTCAAGATGGAACTGGCTAAAGAGGATGAAGAGAAGGCTCTTGCTAAAAAGAAGAAAAGAAGGAAGTAAAATGTATAAGGATTTTGAAGGTAAGACAGAATCTGAGGCTCTTCAGAAGGCAAGGGAAGAGCTTCAGCTGAAGAATGATGACGTATATGTAGAGGTTCTTGAAGAGACTAAAAAAGGTCTCTTTAAGAGGGGATATGTTAAGATCCGTGTATATTACGGAGAAGAAGAGAAAGAGGACATTGAGAAGGCAGCAAAGGAAACTGAGACTGCTTCAACCAGATTGAATCCTGAAAGTGATATTGAGAGAAAGGTTGTGGACTTTGTCACAACATTGATCAATAAGATGGGCTATGATGCAAATGTCATTATAACTTCAAGAAGGGACAGCAAGATCAGTCTCAATATCGAGAGTGATAAATCAAATATCATAATCGGCAGGAAAGGAAAGAATCTGGATGCTATCCAGCTTATTGCCAATGTGTACGCAGCTAAGATTGATGAAGATGCAAAGATTGTAATCGATAGCGAAAACTACAGGATGAGGCATGAAGACCTGATTGTGCGCGATGCACTTAAGGCTGCCTCCTATGTAAGGCGTACAGGAAGGAGCAAGCTTCTTGAGCCGATGAATCCGTTTGAAAGAAGGCTTGTGCATACTGCACTTAATGATTTCAAAGGCGTTGAGACCAAGAGTGAGGGCGAAGGCGTCTATAAGCAGGTTAGAATAATACCTACAAACCCGAAAAGGTAAAATTGAATGAGCTTTAAGGCAAATCCGGTAATGTAATTCACTTTGTGGACATTTCCTCTTATCTAGAAGTAAGAAGGAAAATAATCTACAGCTGAGACAGTAAACTACTGCGTTTCTTCAGCTGTTAAAAGTCTAAATGCACAATAAGGCACTGTCAATGTTAAAATTCGACAGTGCTTTTTCTATCGGTCAATTAAATTTGTATTTTAGGAAAAATCTTCGTCAGAGATCCTATCGGGGAAACAAATCATCAGCTGAGAGATGATCAAACCCCAGTTGCGTGGCTTGCCATACCATTTGGCTGTTATGTCCTTCATTGCAAGAAACAACAACTTGAAAAGCGAATCATCAGTCGGGAATACGGTCCTCGTTTTCGTAACCTTTCTAAGCTGACGATTAAAGCCCTCGATGGCATTGGTGGTGTATATGAGGCTCCTCATTTCGTATGGGTACTGGAAGAAAGATGTAAGCTCATTCCAGTTGTCTCTCCAGCTCTTGACTGCTGCCGGGTATTTCTTACCCCATTTCGAATCGAATGCCTCAAGTTGCTCCCACGCTTCATCTTGAGTATTGGACTTGTAGACCTTCTTCAGATCGGAAGCAAAGCTCTTCATGTCTTTCGTTACTACGAAGCGCGTAGATGTGCGTATCTGGTGTATGATGCATCTTTGAATGTCCGTATGCGGGTAGACCGCATTTATGGCTTCACAGAATCCAGAAAGCCCGTCAACGCAGCATACGAGTATATCTTTTACCCCTCTGGCTTTCAGATCATTGAGGACTCCAAGCCAGTATTTTGCGCTTTCATTGCCTCCTATATACATCCCCATCACTTCCTTCATCCCGTCAATGCGGATGCTTATTGCAATATAGACAGCCTTCTTTACAACCTGGTTCTCTTCTTTTACATGGTAATGAATAGCGTCCAGGAACATGACTATGTATTTGCTCTCCAGGGGCATTTTCTGCCATGCCTTTGCTTCAGGAAGCACTCGGTCTGTAATCCTGCTGATCATCTCAGCAGATGCCTCTATGCCATAAATGTCTCCAAGATGGCTGGAGATGTCCCTTGTGCTCATCCCTTTCGCATACATCGAAATGACCTTATTCTCTATATCCGAGACATTCCTCTGATGTTTCCTTACGATCTGGGGTTCGAACGTGCTATTACGGTCGCGGGGAATGCTGAGATCCATATCTCCGAATGATGTTGTAACTGTCTTGCTGCTGTGGCCATTACGGCTGTTGTTTCCACTTTCTCCGCTATGCTCGTATTTCTCATATCCCAGATGATCATCAAGTTCTCCTTCCAGCATTTCTTGCAGCATTGGAGAAAACATGTCCTTGAACATTTCCTCGATGTCTTTTGCGCTCTTAATGTTGAATTCATCGATCAATTTCGAGATGAGCTCCTTCCTTTCTGGGCTCAACTGCTTTTCTGCTTTCTTTGCCATAAATAAATCTCCTATGCCTTCTTTTTTCTAGCATAGGAGATTTTTTAAATGTCCACAAATTTATTTACATTCTCAATTTATAAGCACTTTATATGAAATTCTTTTCTTTTATAAACAGCAGTCAACTATTCCAAGCGAACAAGAATCATTAAAACTTTTTAGACAAGATTATGATAAGACGTTACAAAGTATTTTTAAATTAATCGACCCAGATGCAAGACCAGAATATTATTAGGACAGGACTACAGAATAAAATTAAAGAACTGGAAGATGCACGTAATTATATTTTGCATGGTAATATTGGGAGAATAAGAACAGAAAAGACCAAACTACCACAAGCCCCACTTACTATTAATTTTGAAGATATCATGGAAGAACTTGATATAATTATCAATTTCATAAACTTTTTCCGATATGTTATTCCTCATTGTGATTTAATGCCGAATATCAGAATATTCGCAGAC